>NZ_BAAAUT010000032.1:55112-87896 GCF_039534085.1 Planomonospora alba | reverse complement strand
TGGAAGCGCAGTAATGTGTGGAGCTGACCGGTACTAATAGGCCGAGGACTTGACCGCAAAGCATACTTTCTGAAGTGTTTGCTCGCGTCCACTAGGCAATTCTGAGGCAGCAAGCGGTTTCGTTTGTTTGTTTCATAGGGTTACGGCGGTTATGGCGAAGGGGAAACACCCGGTTACATTCCGAACCCGGAAGTTAAGCTCTTCAGCGCCGATGGTACTGCACTCGGGAGGGTGTGGGAGAGTAGGTCGCCGCCGGACATTTTTGAGTGAGGGCCGTCCTTCGGGGCGGCCCTTTCTGTTTTCGGGGTGTGGGGGGTCGTCTTCCGGGGCGGCCTCGTTCCCGGGGAATGGGACCCTTCCGGGGTTCCCGCGGGCACGTCGGGACCCTGCTGCCGGAGTCAGTAGGCTTGGGGCGTGGACTATCGAGCGGTTGAACGAGCAATCATGGAACGCGGCGTGGAGTGGAACTTCGAGCCCACTCTGGACAGGATCGCCGCGCTCATGGACCTCCTCGGCTCGCCGCAGCACGCGTACCGGGTCGTCCACGTCGCGGGCACGAACGGCAAGTCGAGTACGACGCGAATGATCGAGACCATCCTGCGTGAGCGGAACCTCCGCGTCGGCCGGTTCACAAGCCCTCATCTGATCTCCATGCGCGAGCGCATCTGCGTCGACGGTGTTCCGTTGAGCGAGGAGCGTTTCACCGAGGTCTACGAGGACATCGCCCCCTACCTGGAGATGATCGACGCCCAGGGCAGAAGGCTGTCCTTCTTCGAGACGCTCACCGCGATGGCCTTCGCCGCCTTCGCCGACGCCCCCGTGGACGTCGCGGTCATCGAGACCGGCATGGGCGGCAGTTTCGACGCCACCAACGTCGCCGACGGCACGGTGGCCGTCATCACGCCCATCTCCCTGGACCACGTCGACTACCTGGGCCCCGACATCGCGACCATCGCGGGGGAGAAGGCCGGCATCATCAAGCCGGGGGCGACCGTCGTGCTGGCCCAGCAGGAACTGCCCGCGGCCGAGGTGCTGCTGCGCAGGGCGGCGGAGACCGGGGTCACCGTCGCACGCGAGGGCCTGGAGTTCGGGGTTCTCGGCCGTGAACTGGCGGTCGGAGGGCAGCTGCTCCACCTGAAGGGCCTCAAGGCGGACTACGAGGAGGTCCTGCTGCCGCTGTACGGCGCGCACCAGGCGGGCAACGCCGCCTGCGCGCTGGCCGCGGTCGAGGCGCTGACGGCCGGCGACGAGGTGCTCGACCCCGAGCTGGTCCGCCAGGCGTTCCTGCAGGTGCGTTCGCCCGGCCGGCTCGAGGTCGTACGGCGGGGCCCCACGGTCCTCGTGGACGCCGCGCACAACCCCGGAGGCGTCCGGGCGACGCTGGAGGCCGTGCACGAGTCCTTCGGCTTCTCCCGGCTCATCGGCGTGGTGGCGATGTTCGGTGACAAGGACGTGCGGGCCATGCTGGAGCTGATGGAGCCCATGGTCGATGAGATCGTGGTGACACGGAACTCCTCGCCGCGCTCCATGCAGGTCGACGAGCTCGGGGCACTCGCCGAGGACGTCTTCGGGATCGACCGGGTGCGCCGGGCCGACCGGCTCGACGACGCCATCGACATCGGCATCGGCCTGGCAGACGAGGCCGGGGAGTTCGCCGGGGCAGGTGTTCTGATCACCGGATCGGTCGTCACGGCGGGAGACGCGCGGTTGCTGCTCAAGGCGGGGGACGCCGGATGAGCCGGGCGGAGGGAAGACGGAAGATGATCACTGTCACTCCGGGCATGCGGCGGCTCTGCGCCAGTGTCCTCGGGATGGAGGCGATCGTCGTCGGACTGATCACGCCTGTGGCGATCAACGTCCAGGGGGTCGCGCCGGTGACGGCGGTGACCGTCGGCATCGGCCTGGCGGTCCTCTGCGTGGCGGTCGCCGGGATGCTCAAGCGGCCCTTCGCCTACGTCGCGGGAAGCCTCCTGCAGGTGCTCGCGATCGCCTCGGGCGTCGTGGTCCCGATGATGTTCTTCCTCGGCGCGATCTTCACCGCGCTGTGGATTACGGCGATATTCGTCGCTCACCGTGTCGAGGGCGTGACTTCACGCTAAAGTCGGCCTACATGGCCGTCCCCCCAACTCAGCCGGCGCGGACGGTGACCGCCGCATCCGCGGTCCCGACGCACGCGCCCCGTTCATTCGCGTTGCTCGACGCGGTCCTCGGACTGCTCGTCGCGGTGGCGCTCCCGCTGGCGATCGTCGCCATCCCCAACACCATCTCGGTGGTGGCCGCGCTCCTTCCACCCGGCGTCTCGCAGATCGAGATGATCCGGGCGCACGGCCTGGCGCTCCCGTCGATGGTGATGACCGTTCCGCTGGCAGCGGTGATCGTGCGCCGGATGCGGGCCGCCCCCGTCCTGATGGCCGGGCTGGTGCTGCTCGCGGTCGCCGACGCCGCCGGAGGCTACGCGGACTCGGCCCCGCTGGTCGGCATCCTGCGCGGCGCGCACGGGATCGGCGCGGGCCTGCTCGTCCCCGCCACGCTGGTGGCGGTGTGGGAGCGGCCCCGGATCCTGCGGGCGGTGTGGGCGGGCATGCTCGCGACGAGCCTGCTCACGGCGCAGGCGCTGGCCCTGTGGCCGCTGGACGCGGCCACGTCCTGGCGGGTCACGCTGCAGCCGTACCCGTTGCTGACGGGCATCGCGCTCGTGCTGGCCGCCTGCTATCTCGTGCTCTGGCTGAGGAGCGGTGAGAGCGCGCCGGTGCTCCCGGGGCCGGGTACGGCGGAGCGGGGCCGGCTGCTGATGGCGGCCGTGCCGTCCATCGGCATCGCGCTCCTGGCACTGGGCACCACCTTCGACTGGTCGGCGGGGATGGTGGTCCTCACGGCCGTGCTGTCCGTCGCCGCGCTGCTGGGCCTGGCGTCCGCAGGGGCTCTGGAGGGAGCGGCCGGGCGGACCCTCGCCTACACGATGCTGGCGGTGGGAGCGGTGATCCTGCCCACGGCGGCCCAGGTCACCTATGTCGAGCTCGGCGGGCTGGGCGGTCCGGGGCTGTCCGGTCTGTGGCCCGCCTTCGTGCTCGCGGGGATCGGCGCGCTGGTCGCCGCGGCGCTGGTGAACCGGCTGGACGACGCCGTCATGCCCAAGGTCACGGCGGCCGGTCTGGTGGCCGTGGTGGTCGGGTTGTGCTCGGTGCGGTTCCTGCTTCCGGCCGCCGAGGGGCCCGTGCTGATCGCCCCGTTCGTGCTGCTGGCGGCCGGTGCCGCGGTGGCGCTCACCGCCGCCCTGCGCCTGTCCGGGGTGGGGGCCGCGCTCTTCGCGCTGGCGCTGTTCTTCCCCGCCGTGCTCGTCGGCTTCCTGCTGGGCAGCGGGATCCAGGTCTCCCGGTTGAAGGAGGCCACCTCCTCGCAGGGGCTGGTGGACGGGTTCGTGAGCGCCCTGCACCTGTGGGCGCTGTTCGGCGGGGGCCTGGTGGTCGTGGTGATCGTGCTCTGTGCGCTCCTGGCCCGCCGCACGGCGGCCGACCGGTCCGACACGGCCTCCGACACGGCCTCCGACGTGGCGCTCCCGGCACGGGACGGCGCGGGCGGCGGCGGAGCGGACGGAGAGAAGGTCCGTGCCACCGCCGACGCCTCCGGTGCGTCTTCCGAGGCCCTGAGCGGGACCCTGCCGCGGATCTCCGATGCCGGGCCCGCGCCGGTCCCCGCCCCGGTGGAGGACTCCCCGGACCGGACGCCGGACCGGGACAGCGAGGAGCGGCCCGTCTCGAGGTCTGCCGGGGAGCGGGCGTCCGCGGACCGGGAGCCGGAGGAGCCGGTCGCCGAGGATCCGTTGCCCGGAGGGGGAGCGGCGGACGCCGGTCCGGAGGAGGGCGGGACGCGTCCTCCCGGCGGGCCGGGCGGCGTTCCCGGTGGGGCCGGGGGCGCGGCGGGACTCACGGGCCAGGGGCCGGTCGTGCCCTCCCCCATGCCCTCGCCCGAGGACACGCTCGGTGACGGGCCCGGAGGCCGCTGAGGCGCGATGGGCCTCACGCTCCGTCACGGTGGAGCGGCCGGTCCGGGGGAACGGCTGAGACGCGGTGCCGGTGCCGGGGCTCGCCCCTGCACCGCCGACCACGGGGGAACCGGCCGGGGGCGGTAAACTTCGCCCGTTCACCGCAGTCTGCGGCCCGATCCCGTTCGAAGGAGAACTTCAGTGTCCGAGCGCACTCTTGTCCTGATCAAGCCCGACGGTGTGAAGCGTGGCCTCGTCGGCGACGTGATCGCCCGCATCGAGCGCAAGGGCCTGAAGATCGTGGCGATGGACCTGCGCACCCTGGACGCCGAGACCGCCAAGGCCCACTACGCCGAGCACTCCGAGCGGCCGTTCTTCGGTGAGCTGGTCGAGTTCATCACCTCCGGCCCGCTCGTCGCCATGGTCCTGGAGGGCCCCCGCGCGGTCGAGGCATTCCGTGCCCTGGCCGGCCTGACCGACCCGGTGAAGTCCGCCCCCGGCACCATCCGCGGCGACCACGCCCTGGAGATCGGCGAGAACGTGGTGCACGGCTCCGACTCCCCGGAGTCCGCCGCCCGCGAGATCAAGATCTTCTTCCCGGACCGCTTCTAGTTCCGGCCCCGCAGGGCCCCGCCATCCCGGGGATGGCGGGGCCCTGTGCGTTTAGTGACAGGTGAGATTTTTCGGGACAGGACGCCTCAATATGGGCGCAAGTGGGTACACCCTGTCACGAGGCGAGTTCGCTCCGTAGTTCTCGCTGATGACCGACGGAAGGAAGGCGGCTTCCCCATGGGCAGCAAGCTCGCATTCCTCGGCCGCGACATGGCGGTCGATCTCGGCACCGCCAACACGCTCGTATACGTGCGGGGCCGTGGCATCATCCTCAACGAGCCCTCCGTCGTGGCGATCAATACCGTCACCGGGAAGATCGTGGCGATCGGCATCGAGGCCAAGCGCATGATCGGCCGGACTCCCGGCAACGTCGAGGCCGTCCGGCCGCTCAAGAACGGCGTCATCACCGACTTCGAGGTCGCCGAGCGCATGCTCCGCTACTTCATCCAGCGGGTGCACGTGCGCCGTCCCTGGGCCAAGCCGCGGATCATCGTCGCGGTCCCCAGCGGGATCACCGCCATCGAGCAGCGCGCGGTGAAGGAGGCCGGCTACCAGGCCGGGGCGCGGCGGGTCTACATCGTGGAGGAGCCGATGGCCGCGGCGATCGGCGCCGGACTGCCGGTCCACGAGCCGACCGGCAACATGGTCGTCGACATCGGCGGGGGCACCACCGAGGTGGCCATCATCTCGATGGGCGGCACGGTGACCAGCCAGTCGATCCGCGTGGGCGGCGACGAGTTGGACCAGGCGATCATCAACTTCGCGAAGAAGGAGTACTCCCTGCTGCTCGGTGAGCGCACCGCCGAGGAGATCAAGATCTCGATCGGCTCGGCCTGCGCGCTGCCCGAGGAGGGGCACGCCGAGATCCGCGGGCGCGACCTGGTCAGCGGCCTGCCGAAGATGGTCGTCGTCTCGGCCGCGGAGATCCGCGCCGCGATGGAGGAGCCGCTGCACGCGATCGTCGACGCGGTCAAGACCACGCTGGACAAGTGCCCGCCGGAGCTGTCGGGAGACCTGATGGACCGGGGCATCGTGCTGACCGGTGGCGGAGGGCTCCTGGCGGGGCTGGACGAGCGGCTGAGGGACGAGACGGGGATGCCGATCCACCGGGTGGACAACGCGCTCGACTCGGTCGTGCTGGGCACGGGCAAGTGCGTCGAGGACTTCGAGGCGCTGCAGCAGGTCCTCGTTCCGGAGCCGAGACGCTGATGAAGGACACACGCCAGGCACGGGCGACCGTGGGGCTGCTGCTCGCCTCGGCGCTGGTGCTCATGACAGTGGACCACCGGTCGGGGGAGGACTCGCCGCTCGGCCCGCTCCGCGGCGCCGGCGCGACGGTGTTCGGCACCGTCGAGCAGGTGGGTGCGAGCGCCGTGCGGCCGGTGGTGCGGTTCTTCGAGTCGCTGGCGGCCGCGCCCGAGGCGCAGCGCCGCGTGGAGCGGCTGCAGGCGGAGAACGCACGGCTCAAGTACGCGCTGTCGGCGCAGGCCATGGACCACCAGCGCTCGGCGGAACTGCGCCGGCTGCTGGGGCTGGCGGGCACCGGCGGCTACCGGATCGTGCCCGCCCAGGTGATCGCCCGGCGCGGCGTGCCCGGGTTCGAGGAGGCCGTCGAGCTCGACGTCGGCGGGTCCGACGGGGTGCGGCCGGAGATGACGGTGCTGAACGGTGAGGGACTGGTCGGCCGGGTGGTCCAGGTGGGGCCGTCCACCTCGACCGTCGCCCTGATCAGCGCTCCCGCCGCGTCCGTGGGCGCCCGGCTGGAGGGCAGCGGAGAGATCGGAATCGTCCAGGGCGCCGGGGAGAACGGCCGCCTGCTCCATTTCCGGCTGCTGGACTCGTCCACGCCGATCACCCCCGGCCAGCGGATCGTGAGCTTCGGCTCCCACCGCGGCGTGCCGTACGTGGCGGGGGTGCCGATCGGGGTGGTCGAGCGGGTGGAGGCGACGCCGGGTGAGCTGACCAGGGTCGCCTACGCCCGGCCGTACGCCGATCTGAGCGCGCTGGACGTGGTCGGCGTGGTGGTGCAGGCGCCGCGGCGGGACCCGCGGGACGCCGTGCTGCCGCCCGCCGGGCGGAGCGGCGGGAACGGAGGCACGCGGTGAACCGCGACATGCTCGCGGCGGGAGTGCTCCTGCTGCTGATGGTCGTGCAGGTGACGTTCGTCAACCGCCTGCCGCTGCCCGGCGGCGCGGTGCCCGACCTGGTGATGCTCGGCGTGGTGGGCTACGCCCTGGCGCGGGGGGCCAGGGAGGGGGCCCTCATGGGGTTCGGGGCGGGGCTGCTCGGCGACATCCTGCCTCCGGTCGCGCACGAGATGGGGCAGTACGCGCTCGTGCTGTGCCTGCTCGGCTTCGTCACCGGCCGCTGGGCGGAGAGCCGCCCGGAGGCGGGACTGGCGGCGGCGCTGGGCTGTGCGGCGCTCGGACCCGCGGTCGCGGTGGTGGTCGGCGTGGTCTTCGGCGGCGCGGACGCCGGCGTGGTGGCCCTCGCCGGCTCGCTGCCCCCGGTGATGCTCTGCAACGTGCTGGCCGCGCCGGTGCTGGTCTGGACGATGACGAAGGTCGTCCACGGCCGGGAGCGGACCGCGCGGCCGGCGGGACGTCTGGCGGGAGGCCGCCCG
This sequence comes from Planomonospora alba, assembly GCF_039534085.1. Classification (NCBI taxonomy): domain Bacteria; kingdom Bacillati; phylum Actinomycetota; class Actinomycetes; order Streptosporangiales; family Streptosporangiaceae; genus Planomonospora; species Planomonospora alba. The sequence goes on along the minus strand of NZ_BAAAUT010000032.1, from coordinate 80,679 downwards.
TGATCAGGATGAGGCGACGGCTGGTCGCGCTGCAGCTGCTGATGGTCTCGCTGCTGGTGCTGCTCATCGCGCGGCTCTGGCAGGTGCAGGTGGTGGACGGCGCCAAGTACGCGGCGGCGGCGACCGAGACGCGGACGCGCGAGGTCGTGGTGCCCGCCGTACGGGGGCGGATCCTCGACTCGGCGGGACGGCCGCTGGTGCGCAACCGGACCACGCTGGTGATCTCGGTGGACCGCACGGAGCTGGGCCGGATGGAGGACGGGGGCAGGGCCGTGCTGGAGCGGCTGGGCGCCGTGCTCGGCCGTGACCCTGAGGAGCTGCGGCTGCGGATGCGGCCGTGCGACGCCAAGGTCTCCCGGCCGTGCTGGGCGGGTTCGCCGCACCAGCCGATCCCGGTCGACGCGGACGTCAGCACGGCGCAGGCGCTGCAGATCATGGAGCGGCGGGAGCTGTTCCCCGGGGTCAGCGCCGAGACGCAGGCCGTACGGGACCATCCGGGCGGCAGCGCGGCCGTGCAGGCGCTGGGCTACCTGCAGCCGGTCACGAAGGAGGAGCTGGAGCGGCGCGAGGGCCTCAAGGCGGAGTTCTCCGGCGTCGACATGGCGGGCCGGGACGGGCTGGAGGAGGTCTACGACGACGAGTTGCGCGGCACCCCCGGCAGGCGCCGGGTCCAGGTGGACCGGCTCGGCCGGGTGCTCGGCGTCGAGCACGAGACGCCGGGCAAGCCCGGCCTGACGCTCATCACCAGCCTCGACGCCAAGGTGCAGGCCGTCGCGGAGAAGGCCATCGCCGAGGCGATGAAGTCCGCGCCCAAGGCCGACGGCGCGGCGGCGGTGGTGCTGGACGCCCGGACCAGCCGGGTCATCGCGCTGGCCAGCGCGCCGACCTACGACCCGAAGGTCTGGGCCGGGGGCATCCGCGAGGAGGAGTACGAGCGGCTGCTGTCGGACGAGGCGGGCAAGCCGCTGGTGTCGCGGGCGATCAAGGGGGAGTTCGCCCCCGGATCGACGTTCAAGATGTCGTCGGTGGCCGCGATGTTCCGGGCCGGCTACCCGATGAACGGCCGCTACAACTGCCCCGGCGTCTACATGGTGGGCAGCCGTGCCTTCCACAACTTCCGAGGCCGGTCGCTGGGCTCCATGACGCTGCACACGGCCCTGGTGAAGTCGTGCGACACGATCTTCTACCGGGCGGCCTACGAGCAGTGGCTCAAGGACGGCGGGCTGCGGCCCAAGGGCAAGCCGAAGGAGGTGATGGCCAGGACGGCGCGGGCCTTCGGGTTCGGCCGCCCCACCGGGGTGGACCTGCCCGGCGAGTCGCCGGGGCGCATCCCCGACCGGGCCTGGAAGAAGCGGACGTGGGCCGCGACCAAGGACGTCAACTGCAAGAACGCCGAGGACGGCTACCGGGACCTCGCCAAGACCGACGGGGGCCGGGCCGCCTTCCTCACCCGGCTGGCGCACGAGAACTGCCTGGAGGGGTACCTGCTCCGCCCGGGTGACGCGGCCAACTTCTCCATCGGCCAGGGCGACGTGCTGGTGACGCCGCTGCAGCTGGCGGCGGCGTACGCGGCGCTGGTCACCGACGGCAGGCTGCGCAGCCCCCGGCTGGGCTGGGCGCTGGTCGAGCCGGACGGCACCAAGGTCAGGGAGATCGAGGTGCCGGTGCGGGGGACGCTGCCGATCTCCGCGGCCGAGCGGGCCTACATCAAGCGGGCGCTGAGCCAGGTGGCCTCCGACGGTACGGCCGCAGGGGCGTTCCAGGGGTTCCCCATGAAGAAGGTGCGCATCGGCGGCAAGACCGGCACCGCCGAGGTGTACGGCAAGGCCGACACCTCCTGGTTCGCCTCGTTCGCGCCCGTGGAGGACCCGCGCTTCGTGGTCGTCGCCATGGTCTCCCAGGGCGGCCTGGGCAGCGCGGCCGCGGCGCCCGCCGTACGGAAGATCTACGAGGGCATCTACGGGTTCACCCCGAAGGGGAAGCCGGCGCCCAAGGCGCTCCCGGCCGGGGCGCCCCCGGCCAGGCCCCCGGTGATCAAGAAGGACGGGACGCTGACATGGTGAGCCGGGCGGTGGCCGCGGCGGACCGCTCGTTCGGCCGCCGGGCCGCGGGAGTGGCCGCGCAGGTGCGGCGGGCGGACGGGGTGCTGGCGGTCGCGGTGCTGGCGCTCGCGGTGATCAGCGTGCTGGCGGTGTGGTCGTCCACCCGGACGTGGGCACCCGGAGCCACCGGCCTGGTCAAGAAGCACATCCTCAACCTGGGGGTCGGGACCGCGCTGGCGGTGGCGGTGACGGCGGTGAACCACCGGGTGATGCGGGCCTACGCGCCGCTGGTCTACCTCGTGGCGCTGGCCGGACTGGTCCTGGTGATCACCCCGGTCGGCTCGGAGGTCAACGGCGCCCACTCCTGGATCATGCTGGGCGGCGGCTTCGCCTTCCAGCCGTCGGAGTTCGCCAAGCTCGCCCTGGTGCTGATGCTGGCCACGCTGCTGGCCCAGCCCGCGGAGGGCAGCGACCGGCCGCGCGGGGCGGACGTGCTGGTCGGTCTGGTGGTGGCCGCCGTGACGATGGGACTGGTCATGTTCCAGCCCGACTTCGGCACCACGATGGTGCTGGGCGTGATCACGGCGTCGGCGCTGGTCGTCAGCGGGATGCGCAAACGCTGGCTGGTCCTGCTGGTGCTCGCGGTGGCCGGGGCGGGACTGGCCGTGTGGCGGCTCGAGGTGCTGGAGCCGTACCAGGTGGCCCGCTTCACCGCCTTCCTGGACCCGTCCACCGACCCCAGGGGCGTCGGCTACAACAGCACCCAGTCGCTGAACGCGGTCGGGTCCGGGCGCGTGTTCGGCAAGGGCCTGTTCGGCGGCGGCCAGACGATGGGCCGGTTCGTGCCCGAGCAGCACACCGACTTCATCTTCACGGTGGTGGGGGAGGAGTTCGGGTTCCTCGGCTCGGCCACCGTGGTGGTGCTGCTCGGGGTGGTGCTGCTGCGGGCGCTGCGGATCGCGCGGCGGTGCGAGGACCGGTTCGGCCTGATCGCGGCCGGCACGATCGTGTGCTGGCTGGCCTTCCAGACCTTCATCAACGTCGGCATGACGATCGGGATCATGCCGATCACCGGTCTTCCCCTGCCGTTCCTCTCCTACGGGGGCACCGCCACGTTCACCAACATGATCGCGATCGGGCTGCTCCAGGCGATCAACCTGCGTGCGCGCCTGTGACCTCCCGGATGCCCCGGGCGCGCGTTACATGAGAACCGTCCGCATGTGCGTGGAATCCGGCTCTCACTGGTGCCCGGCCCGTCAAGGGAACATTCTGGGAACGACGACGGAACTCGCGATGACGGAGGGGCCGTGACATCGGAGCTCGCCGAGCGGGAGCGCGCGCTGGAACTGCTGCGCACCGCGTTCCCCGACTACCGGATCGTGTTCAGCAAGGGCAGGTGGGCCGCGGTGTCGGCGGGCGACCCGCCGGTGGTCTGGTTCGCCGGCACCCCCGGCGGCCTGTGCGGGCAGCTCTTCCAGGCGCAGCTCCGCAACGGCGGGACGGTCGTGCCCTTCCAGGACGGGAGCGGAGGCTCCGCGCGGTGAGAGCTCTGCGCGGCGGGCTCTCACTGCCGGCGGCGGCGCCCGGAGGACTAGCGTGAGGACGATCGCGGAAGACGGCCGGGGAGGAGCCCGATGACACAGAGTCCGCGTGGCGGGGACCGCGCCACGCTGGCCTACGCGACGATCATCCGCAACCGGACGCTGGCCGAGCTGTCCGGCCCGCCGACGGCGGCCGTCATCCAGCGGATGGTGGACGAGATCCACGCCTGCGCCCCGCAGCAGACCAGGTTCAAGTGCTGGCGGCTGGCGCACGGGTGGACCGTGGAGGAGGCCATCGAGCACTTCCACGCCATGTGCGACCGGCAGGGCATCAAGCGGCGCGGGCTCAGCGAGCGCTCCTGGCGGGAGTGGGAGGCGGGGGCGCGGCCCGACCGCGACTACACCGACCTGCTCTGCCGGCTCTTCGAGACCGGCCCGGTCCAGCTGGGCTTCGCCCAGGACTACACACCGGAGGAGCTGCGCGCCGCGCCGTCGTCGCCGCCCGCGCTGGACCTGATCGCGGCGGCGGCGGAGGAGGCGGGCAGCCACGCGGAGCTGGCCGAGGCGAGCGAGCTGGGCTCCGGCGCGCTGGAGCGGCTGCGCGCGCAGGTCGTCTGGATCGGCAAGCGCTACGTCTCGCAGCCGCCGCTGCCGCTGTTCGTGGAGATGCGCGAGTTGCAGGAGCGCACCCGCAAGGCGCTGGACAAGCGCATCCATCCGGGCCAGGCCCGCGAGCTGTACTTCCTGACCGGGGTGCTGTGCGGCCTGATGGCCAACGTCAGCATGGACATGGACCGCCGGGTCCCCGCCGACACCCTGGCCCGGGCGGCGTGGACCTACGGCAAGGTGGCCGGGCACCCGGCGCTGATGGGCTGGGCCCGCGGGATGCAGTCGTCGGTGGCGCTGTGGGACCGGCGCTACGCGGACGCGGCGCGGTACGCCGAGGAGGGCCTGACCCACCTGTGGGCGGGGTCGGGGGCGACCCGGCTGCACATGCTGCGGGCCCGCGCCTACGCGATGCAGGGCCGGGGGGCGGAGGCGTCCGACGCGCTGGCGCGGGCGGCGGACGCCCGCGCCGCCGGAGGCGACGAGCTGCACGACGAGATCGCCGGGGAGTTCGCCTTCCGGCCGGCCAAGGAGTGCTACTACGCGGCGGTGACCCACCTGCACCTGGGCGACCCGGTCGAGGCGATCTCCGCGGCGCGCCGGTCGCTGGCGCTGTACGCCGCCGGGGACCCGGAGAACCGCTCCTACGGCTGCGAGTCGATGGCGAGCGCCCACCTGGTGGTCGCCCACCTGATGGAGGGCGACACCGCGGGGGCGGAGGAGGCGATGGAGCCGATCCTCGCCCTCCCGCCCGACCGGCGGATCGGCAGCCTGGGCACCACGCTGGGCACCGGCCGCGCGCTGGCCGCCGGACGGCCGGACGGCGAGCGGATGGCCCGCCGGATCGAGGGCTTCTGCGCCGTGGGCCTGCCCCAGCAGGCGCGGCACGCGATCTCCGAGAGGAGCCGGGGATGACGATCGCAGCCGAGGGGGAGGTCCTCGACCGGACCGCGGACGCCGCGCTCGGCCGGGCCTGCCGCCTGGCCGGGCTGGACGCGCGGGGCGCCGCGCTGCTGCGCGACTTCGCCAACGCCGTCTACCACCTGCCCGCCGAGCGGGTGGTGGTACGGCTGACGCAGGCGCGGCCGGGCAGGTACGACCGGCTGGCCGTCTCCGTGCGGGTCACGCGCTGGCTGGCCGGGCAGGGCTTCCCCGCGGTCCGGCCGCTGGACGTCCGGCAGCCGGTCGCCGCCGACGGCTTCCTCGCGACCTTCTGGCGCTACGAGGAGCACATCGGCCCGCTGCCGGACCCGGCGGCGCTCGGGCCGCTGCTGCGGCGGCTGCACGAGCTGCCCCCGGTCCCGTTCGAGCTGCCCGTGCACGATCCCTTCGGGCCGGTGCGCCGGGCGATCGACGCCAGCCGGGTGCTCGGCGAGGACGAGCGGAGCTGGCTGCTCGGCCGCTGCGACGACCTCGCCGAGGCCTACTACGAGCGGGTGAGGTTCGCGCTGCCGTACGGCCTCATCCACGGCGACGCGCACCGGGGCAACCTGATCCGGACCCGGAAGGGGCTGCTGCTGTGCGACTGGGACTCGGTGTGCGCCGGGCCGCGGGAGACCGACCTGATCCCGACGCTGCAGGGCGTGCGGTTCGGGCTGACCGAGCGCCAGCGCGCGAACTTCAGCCAGGCGTACGGCCACGATCTGACGGGCTGGGAGGGCTATCCGGTGATGCGCGACATGCGTGAGCTGCAGACCCTCACCGCGGTGCTGCGCAACGGCCACCGCGACCCGCGGGCCCGCGAGGAGCTGCGGCACCGGCTCGACTCGCTGCGAGCGGGCGACGACCGCCCGTGGCACCCTTTCTAGGCCGATACCCTTGAAGGTATGCCTGTCGAGTCACTGTTTCCCCGCCTGGAAGCGCTTCTGCCCAGGGTGCAGAAGCCGATCCAGTACGTCGGGGGTGAGCTCAACTCGACCGTCAAGGACTGGGACTCCGCCGGAGTCCGTTGGGCTCTGATGTACCCCGACGCCTATGAAGTGGGGCTGCCCAACCAGGGCGTCCAGATCCTTTACGAAATCCTCAACGAGCTTCCGGAGACGCTCGCCGAGCGGACCTACGCGGTCTGGCCGGACCTGGAGGCGCTGATGCGCGCCGAGGGCGTCCCGCAGTTCACCGTCGACGCGCACCGGCCGGTGCGGGCCTTCGACGTGTTCGGGATCTCCTTCTCCACCGAGCTCGGCTACACCAACATGCTGACCGCGCTGGACCTCGCGGGGATCCCGCTGGTGGCCGCGGACCGCGGCGACGACGACCCGATCGTGCTCGCCGGCGGCCACGCGGCCTTCAACCCGGAGCCGATCGCCGACTTCCTCGACGCCGCGGTGCTGGGCGACGGCGAGCAGATCGCCATCGCCATCACCGAGGTCATCCGCGAGTGGAAGGGCGAGGGATCGCCCGGCGGGCGCGACGAGCTGCTGATGCGGCTGGCCGAGTCCGGCGGGGTCTACGTGCCGAAGTTCTACGACGTCGAGTACCACCCGGACGGCCGGATCCGGCGGGTCGCACCGAACCGCCCGGGCGTGCCGTGGCGGATCCACAAGCACACGGTCATGGACCTGGACGAGTGGCCGTACCCGAAGAAGCCCCTGGTCCCGCTGGCGGAGACCGTGCACGAGCGGTTCAGCGTGGAGATCTTCCGCGGCTGCACCCGGGGCTGCCGCTTCTGCCAGGCCGGGATGATCACCCGTCCGGTGCGGGAGCGGTCCATCACCACGATCGGCGACATGGTCGACGCGGGCGTCAAGGCGTCCGGCTTCAACGAGGTCGGCCTGCTCAGCCTCTCCAGTGCCGACCACTCCGAGATCGGCGACATCGCCAAGGGCCTGGCCGACCGCTACGAGGGCACCAACACCTCGCTCTCGCTGCCCTCGACCCGGGTCGACGCCTTCAACATCACGCTGGCCAACGAGTTCTCGCGCAACGGCCGCAGGTCCGGTCTGACGTTCGCCCCCGAGGGGGGCTCGGAGCGCATGCGCAAGGTGATCAACAAGATGGTCACCGAGGAGGACCTGATCCGGACCGTCACCACCGCCTACAGCCAGGGCTGGCGGCAGGTGAAGCTCTACTTCATGTGCGGCCTGCCCACCGAGGAGGACGCCGACGTCCTGGCCATCGCCGACCTCGCCAAGAAGGTCATCCAGGCGGGCCGGGAGGCGACCGGCTCCCGCGACATCCGCTGCACGGTCTCCATCGGCGGGTTCGTGCCCAAGCCGCACACGCCGTTCCAGTGGGCGGCCCAGGCCGACCACGAGACGGTGGACCGCCGCCTGAAGGCGCTGAAGGACGCCCTCCGCGGCGACAAGGAGTACGGCCGCGCCATCGGTCTGCGCTACCACGACGGCAAGCCCTCGATCGTGGAGGGCCTGCTCTCGCGGGGCGACCGCCGGGTGGGCGCCGTGATCCGCGCGGTCTGGGAGGACGGCGGCCGCTTCGACGGCTGGAGCGAGCACTTCTCCTACCAGCGCTGGATGGACGCCGCGGCCAGGGCCGGGGTGGACGTCGACTGGTACACCACGCGCGAGCGCGAGGAGAACGAGGTCCTGCCCTGGGACCACCTCGACGCCGGTCTCGACCGCGAATGGCTCTGGCAGGACTGGCAGGACGCCGTCAGCGGCGGCGAGGTCGAGGACTGCCGCTGGACGCCGTGCTACGACTGCGGCGTCTGCCCCACGATGGGCACCGAGATCCAGATCGGCCCGACGGGCAGGAAGCTCCTGCCGCTGACCGTCGTGTGACGGTCCGCGCCGGCGCCGTGCCCCGCTCCTCCGCCGCGTTCTCCGCGGCGGGAGAGCGGGGCGGCGGCGCCGTACGCCTCCCCCGCCGGGAAGAAGCCCGCCTCACCGGAGGTTGTCTGAGGTAGACCGTGCCCGGCACGGTCCGCCCGAGACGAGACGACCGCGATCAGGAAGGATGACACCACTCTGAAACCCGTTCCCGATGGGCCCCCGCCCGCGCCGGTCGCGCAGCGCCTCCGTGTGCGCTACGCCAAGCGCGGCCGCCTGCGCTTCACCAGCCACCGTGACATCTCCCGGGCTCTGGAGCGCGCGCTCCGGCGCGCGGACGTCCCCGTGGCCTACAGCGCGGGCTTCTCGCCCCACCCGAGGATCTCCTACGTCGGAGCGGCCGCCCCGACCGGAGTCGCCAGCGAGGCCGAGTACCTCGAGATCAGCGTGACGCGGGAGTGCGACCCCGGCGGGCTGAGAGCCGCCCTGGACGCATCCCTCCCGCCCGGTCTCGACGTGCTCGACGTCGTGGAGGCGGGCCCGGGCAGCCTGGCCGACCGGCTGGAGTGCTCGGTGTGGCAGGTGCGGTTGCCGGGAGCCGACCCCGCCCTCGCCCGCGTGGCGGTGGAGCGGTTCAACGCCGCCGAGCGGATCGAGGTGGAACGCCTGACGAAGAAGGGCATGCGCCGCTTCGACGCGCGTGAGGCGGTGCTGAGCCTGGAGGCCTCGGAGGGAGCGGAGGCAACAGCAGGTCAGGCGTCCAGTCAGTCATGTGTCATACTTCGCATGGTTGTACGGCACGCAACTCCTGCCGTTCGACCCGACGACGTTCTCACTGGACTGCGTCTCGTGGCCGACTTCGCGCCGCCGGTGCCCCCCGAGGTGACCAGGCTGGCGCAGGGGCCGCTGGACGCGCGCACCGGTGCGCCCGCCGACCCGTTCGACCTGGACCGCGACAACACGCGCGGCGGTGACACGAGACCGGTGAGCGAACACGTCGGCGGCGACCTATAGGACTTGGCGCCGGGCCTCGGCCCGGCGGACATCGACAGACGAGAGCCCCTGTGCGGCCGCGGAGACGTGCCCGGGGGCTGACGGGAGAGCGCCCGCATGCTCGACAACGAACCCAACGTCGGGGCCAACGGCCCCGCGGGGGACATAACGGAAAAGACAGTTCAGCCGCGTCGCCGCCGGGCCGCCAGCCGGCCCGCGGGACCGCCGCCGGAGCCCGAGGACCTGGAGCCCGCCCCGCCGGCGCCCGCCACGGCCGGGGCCGCGGCGGCCGGACCCGCCCCGGAGCGGACCGGTCAGGAGACCGCGACCGAGGCCCCCGCGGCCCCCGTCGCCTCCGCGCCGGAGGCCGGGGCCGAGCCGGAGGAGGCGGCGCAGGGGCCGGGGGAGGCGGCGCCGAAGCGCGCCACCCGGCACCGGGCCGCGGCGGCGACCACGGCGAGCACGACGACGGCGCGGCGCAGCCGCGCGAAGAAGGCCGAGCCTGCCCCGGAGGACGCCGGAGCGCCGGCGGACGCGACCGCCGAGGCCGCTCCGGCCGCCGGGACCGCCGCGGACGAGGGCGCCGCCCCGGAGGCGGCCGCTCCGGCCAAGCGGACCCGCACGCGCAAGAAGGCCGCCGCCCCGCAGCGCGCCGAGGAGCCCGCCGAGCAGCCCGGCCGGCAGGAGGCGCGGCCCGAGCCGGCGCCGCCCGCCGACCTGACCGAGGCCGAGGCCGAGGAGGTCGCCGCGTCGCTGCTGCTGTCGGGACCGGTCGGCGAGGAGCCGGCCGCCGGGGAGGACAGCGGCGACGAGGAGGCCGGCGAGCGGCGACCGGAGCTGTTCACCGACCCGTTCGGACTGACCGCCGCGGCGCGCCCCGAGGTGCCCTCGGTGACCTTCCAGGCTCCCGCCACGGTGTTCCAGCCGCTCTTCCAGGCTCCGGATCCGTCCCTGATCGAGCAGCCCGCCGTGCGCCCCGCGCCGACGCAGCCGTTCGAGCCCGCCGAGGCCGAGGCCGAGGAGGAGCCGGAGGACACGGAGGAGCCGGAGGAGGAGTCCGAGGAGGAGGCAGGCGGCCGTCGTCGCCGCCGCCGCAGGGGCGGCCGCGGCCGCGGGAAGACGCGCGAGCAGGAGGAGGCCGAGGGCGGCGAGCCCGAGCCCGAGGACGAGGAGTCCGCGGGCGCCGAGGCCGAGACCGACGCGACCGCACCGGCCGAGGAGGCCGAGGGCGCGGAGAACGGCACCTCGCGCCGGCGTCGCCGCCGCCGCCGCAGGAGCTCCGAGGACACCGAGGAGACCGAGGACGTCCCGCCGAACACGGTGGTGCGCATCCGCGCGCCGCGCGCCGGGCGCAGCGCCATGGACGAGGTGCAGAGCGTCCGCGGCTCGACCCGCCTGGAGGCCAAGAAGCAGCGCCGCAGGGAGGGCCGCGAGCTCGGCCGGCGGCGTCCGCCGATCATCACCGAGTCGGAGTTCCTGGCCCGCCGGGAGTCCGTCGAGCGGGTGATGGTGGTGCGCCGCACCGGCGGCCGGACCCAGATCGCGGTGCTGGAGGACGACATCCTCGTCGAGCACTACGTGGACCGCGAGGCGAGCCAGTCCTACGTGGGCAACGTCTACCTCGGCAAGGTGCAGAACGTCCTGCCGAGCATGGAGGCGGCCTTCGTCGACATCGGCAAGGGCCGCAACGCGGTGCTGTACGCCGGTGAGGTCAACTTCGACACCGCCGGCCTGGAAGGGCAGCCCAAGCGCATCGAGGCGGCCCTCAAGTCGGGGCAGTCCGTGCTCGTCCAGGTCACCAAGGACCCCATCGGGCACAAGGGCGCCCGGCTGACCTCGCAGATCAGCCTGCCCGGCCGCTACCTGGTCTACGTGCCCGACGGCTCGATGACCGGGATCAGCCGCAAGCTCCCCGACAAGGAGCGCACCCGGCTCAAGAGCATCCTGAAGAAGGTCATGCCGGAGAACGCCGGTGTGATCGTCCGCACGGCGGCCGAGGGCGCCTCGGAGGAGGAGCTCAGCCGCGACGTGGCCAGGCTCTCGGCCCAGTGGGAGAACATCCGGCGCAAGGCCAAGACGGCCAGCGCGCCGGAGCTGCTCTCCTCCGAGCCGGACCTGACCGTCCGGGTGGTCCGGGACGTGTTCAACGAGGACTTCACCTCCCTGGTCGTCCAGGGCGACGAGGTGTGGACCACGGTGGACGAGTACGTCCGCTACGTGGCGCCGCACCTGGCCGACCGCCTGACCAGGTGGGAGGAGGAGGGCGACGTCTTCGCCGCCTACCGGATCGACGAGCAGATCGCCAAGGCGATGGAGCGCAAGGTCTGGCTGCCCAGCGGCGGTTCGCTGGTGATCGACCGGACCGAGGCGATGACCGTCGTCGACGTCAACACGGGCAAGTTCACCGGCCAGGGCGGGAACCTCGAGGAGACCGTCACCCGCAACAACCTGGAGGCGGCCGAGGAGATCGTCCGCCAGCTCAGGCTGCGGGACATCGGCGGCATCATCGTGATCGACTTCATCGACATGGTGCTGGAGAGCAACCGCGACCTGGTGCTCCGGCGGCTGCTGGAATGCCTGGCCCGCGACCGGACCAAGCACCAGGTCGCCGAGGTCACCTCCCTGGGCCTGGTGCAGATGACCCGCAAGCGGGTCGGACAGGGCCTGCTGGAGGCGTTCTCCACCGTCTGCGAGTGCTGCAACGGCCGCGGCCTGCACATCTCGACCGAACCGGTCGAGGGCAAGCCGGAGCCGCGCGGCACCCAGGGCAAGATGGCGGTGGAGAAGGCGGTCGCGGAGAAGCTGGCCAAGGAGGCCGCCAAGGAGGTCGGGAGCGCGGTCGCGGCCAGCGAGCAGTCCGGGCGTGATACCGTGACCGATGCGCTTGACGACGTCCCGGTCGAGGACGCGCAGGCCGTACAGACCGCCGGGAGGGGGCGGAGACGCTCCCGCAAGGCCAAGCCGGCCGACTAGATCTCCTCCGCCGTCGGCGGGGGATCCGGAGGTCCGGCATCGCCGGCGCGCCATGCCGCGCCGGCACCCCGACGTTCCGCCCGGTTCGACCAGGGCTCCGTAGTCCGGTACCCTGATGAATCGGTGCGCTAGTGGCGCGCCCTGTTCGCGCGCCCACCCGGTACGTCGGTCAAACGGTGACCACAGCCGGATGCGGGCGCAGCATCCAGCGAGCAAGTAGGCAGAAGAAGGGTTCCGCGGTGTACGCGATCGTTCGTTGCGGCGGCAGGCAGCAGAAGGTCTCCGTCGGTGACGTCCTCGAGGTGGACAAGGTCGCCGGTGAGGTCGGTTCCACGGTTACGCTGCCGACGGTGCTCGTCGTCAACGATGGCGACGTGACCACCGAGGCGGGCAAGTTCACCGTCGCCGCCGAGATCCTCGGCGAGACCAAGGGTCCGAAGATCCGGATCCTCAAGTACAAGAACAAGACCGGTTACAAGAAGCGCCAGGGTCACCGCCAGCGGTACACCCAGGTGAAGATCACCGGCATCAACCAGGCCTGAGTTCGGGAGCTTTGAGAGATGGCACACAAGAAGGGCGCGTCGTCCACTCGGAACGGCCGTGACTCCAACGCTCAGCGGCTCGGTGTGAAGCGCTTCGGCGGCCAGCTGGTCAACGCCGGTGAGATCATCGTCCGCCAGCGCGGCACCCACTTCCACCCGGGCGACAACGTCGGCCGCGGTGGTGACGACACGCTGTTCGCGCTGGCCGCCGGCCACGTGCAGTTCGGCTTCAAGCGCGGTCGTCGCGCGGTGAGCATCGTCCCGGTCGCGGAGTAGATCCGCGCCGCACGACGTTACGACAGGGGTGGATCGCGAGCAGCGGTCCGCCCCTGTTCGTGTGTGAGCGGGGTGTTCCCGCCAGGCAAGATCCCGGTGATGGGGGTAGGAGAAGCAGACATGCCGGACTTCGTGGACCAGGTGGTCCTGCACATCAAGGCCGGTGACGGGGGACATGGCTGCGCCTCTGTGCATCGGGAGAAGTTCAAGCCGCTGGGCGGTCCCGACGGCGGCAACGGGGGCCGCGGCGGCGACGTGATCCTCGAGGTCGACCCGAACACCGCGACCCTGCTGGAGTACCACCGCCGCCCGCACCGCAGGGCCGAGAACGGCAAGCAGGGCTCCGGCTCCAACCGCGACGGCGCCAACGGCGCCGACGTCGTCCTGCCCGTCCCCGACGGGACCGTCGTCAAGGACGCCGCCACCGGCGAGGTGCTCGTCGACCTGATCGGCGCGGGCACCCGCTACGTGGTGGCCCAGGGCGGTCACGGCGGCCTGGGCAACGCGGCGCTGGCCTCGGCCAAGCGCAAGGCCCCCGGCTTCGCGCTGCTCGGCGAGCCCGGCGACCAGCTCGACGTGCTGCTGGAGATGAAGAGCGTCGCGGACGTGGCGCTGGTCGGCTTCCCCAGCGCGGGCAAGTCCTCCCTCATCGCGGCGCTCAGCGCGGCCCGCCCGAAGATCGCCGACTACCCCTTCACCACGCTGGTGCCCAACCTCGGCGTGGTCACCGCCGGCGAGACGGTCTTCACCGTCGCCGACGTGCCCGGCCTGATCCCCGGAGCCTCCGAGGGCAAGGGCCTGGGCCACGAGTTCCTGCGCCACGTCGAGCGGTGCAGCACGCTCGTGCACGTGATCGACTGCGCGACCATGGAGCCGGGCCGCGACCCGATCAGCGACTACGAGGTGATCGAGGCCGAACTGGCCGCCTACGGCAAGCTGGAGGACCGGCCGCGGCTGGCGGTGCTGAACAAGGCCGACGTGCCCGACGCGCGCGAGCTGGCCGACATCGTCCGGCCGCTGCTCGAGGAGCGGGGGTTGCGGGTCTTCACGATCTCCGCGGCCACCCACGAGGGCCTGCGGGAGCTGACCTACGCCATGGGCGAGATGGTCGCCGCCGCCCGCGCCGCCGCGCCGGCACCCGAGCCGACCCGCCTGGTCATCCGGCCGAAGCAGATCGGCGACGCCGGGTTCACCGTGCGCCGGGTCGACGAGAACACCTTCCAGGTCACCGGGGCCAAGCCGGAGCGGTGGATCCGCCAGACGGACTTCAGCAACGACGAGGCCGTCGGCTACCTCGCCGACCGGCTGGAGCGCCTCGGCGTCGAGGAGGAGCTCCTGGCGGCCGGGGCCACGGCCGGGGCCGAGGTCGTCATCGGCTCCATGGAGGACGGCTACGTCTTCGACTGGCAGCCGACGCTCAACGCCGAGGCCGTGCGGCAGGGACCGCGCGGCACCGACAACCGGCTCGGCTGACCGCTCCCCCTCACCTGCTCCACGAGAAAGGCACGCGTCGTGACCACCCCTGCGCGCGACCGCATCCGTACGGCCTCACGCCTCGTCGTGAAGGTGGGCTCGTCCTCGCTCACCACCCCGCAGGGGATGATCGACGTCGACCGGGTGGACGCCCTGGTCGACGTGCTGGCCGCCCGGCGGAAGGCCGGCACGCAGGTCGTGCTGGTCTCCTCCGGCGCCATCGCGGCCGGGCTCGGCCCGCTGGGCCTGTCCGCCCGCCCCCGCGACCTGGCCACCCAGCAGGCCGCGGCCTCGGTCGGCCAGGGCGTGCTGGTGGCCCGCTACACCTCCTCCTTCGCCCGGTACGGCCTGCGCGTCGGCCAGGTGCTGCTCACGGCCGACGACATGATGCGCCGCGCGCACCACGTCAACGCCCAGCGCACGCTGAACCGCCTGCTGGAGCTGGACATCGTCCCGATCGTCAACGAGAACGACACCGTGGCCACCGACGAGATCCGCTTCGGTGACAACGACCGCCTCGCCGCGCTGGTCTCCCACCTGATCCGGGCCGACGCGCTGGTGCTGCTGTCGGACGTGGACGCCCTCTACGACGGTGACCCCCGCAGGGCGGGCGCCCGGCGGCTGACGGACGTGCGCGGCCCGGAGGACCTGGAGGGGGTCGAGCTCGGCAAGGGCGGCGCGGTCGGCACCGGCGGCATGGTCACCAAGGTGCAGGCGGCCCGGATCGCCACCGGGGCGGGGGTGCCCGTGGTGCTCACCGCCGCCGCGCACGCCGCGCAGGCCCTCACCGGGGCCGACATCGGCACCTACTTCCACCCGGCCGGGCGGCACCCCGGCACCCGGCTGCTCTGGCTGGCGCACGCCACCACCGGCCGCGGGCGCCTCCACCTGGACCCGGGAGCGGTCGAGGCGGTCGTCGGGCGCCGCAAGTCGCTGCTGCCCGCCGGGGTCACCGCGGTGGAGGGCGACTTCGCCGCGGGGGACCCGGTGGACCTGTGCGGCCCGCTCGGCGAGGTCGTCGCCCGCGGCCTGGTCAACTTCGACGCCGCGGAGATCCCGGACCTGCTCGGCCGCTCCACCAGGGAGCTGGCCAGCGCCCTCGGTCCGGAATATGAACGCGAGCTGATCCACCGGGACGACATCGTCATACTGGATGCCACCGACTAGTTCCCTGGAGTGCGAGATGTCTGCGTCGGAAGACTTCCTGAAGGTAGCCCGGGCGGCGAAGGAGGCCGCCACCGAGCTGGCCCCGCTGCCGCGGGCGCCGAAGGACGCCGCGCTCCGGGTGATCGCCGACGCGCTGGTCGCCCGCTCCGCCGAGATCGTCGAGGCCAACGCGCGCGACGTGGCGAAGGCCCGCGAGGACGGCACCTCCGAGTACATGATCGACCGGCTCAGCCTGACCGCCGGGCGCATCGAGGCCATCGCCGAGGCCGTCCGGCAGATCGCCGACCTGCCGGACCCGGTGGGCGAGGTGGTCCGCGGAAGCACGCTGCCCAACGGACTGGAGCTGCGCCAGCTCCGCGTCCCGCTCGGCGTGGTCGGCATCATCTACGAGGGCCGGCCCAACGTCACGGTCGACGCGGCCGCGCTCTGCCTCAAGAGCGGCAACGCCACCCTGCTGCGTGGCTCCTCCAGCGCTTACGAGTCCAACACGGTGCTCGTGAGGGTCATGCAGGAGGCCCTGGCGGGTACGGCGGTCCCGGCGCAGGCCGTGCAGCTGGTGCCCGGCCGGACCCGCGACTCGGCCAAGGAGCTCATGCGGGCCCGCGGCCTGGTCGACGTGCTGATCCCGCGCGGCGGCGCCTCGCTGATCAACTCGGTGGTGCAGGAGTCGACGGTCCCGGTCATCGAGACCGGCACCGGCAACTGCCACGTCTACGTCGACGCCGAGGCCGACCTCGACCTGGCGGTCGAGATCCTGCTCAACGCCAAGGCCCAGCGCCCCTCGGTCTGCAACGCCGCAGAGACGCTCCTCGTGCACGCCGCGGTCGCCGACGCCTTCGTGCCGCGGGCGCTGGCCGCGCTGGCCGAAGCGGGCGTGACGGTCCACGGCGACGCGCGCATCGCCGCCTACGGCGAGGCCGTGGTGCCGGCGGACGAGGAGGACTTCCGCGCCGAGTACCTCTCGCTGGACATCGCCGCCGCCGTGGTCGACTCGCTGGAGGACGCGGTCCGGCACATCAGGGAGTACGGCTCGGCCCACACCGAGGCGATCGTCACCCGGTCGGTCACCGCCGCCCGCAGGTTCGTCGCGCTGGTCGACTCCGCGGCGGTGGCGGTCAACGCCTCCACCCGGTTCACCGACGGCGGGGAGTTCGGGTTCGGCGCGGAGATCGGCATCTCCACCCAGAAGCTGCACGCCCGCGGCCCGATGGGCCTGCCCGAGCTGACCTCCACCAAGTGGGTCTACACCGGTGAGGGCCACCTGCGCACCTCCGAGGGCAGCGTCATCCCGTCCTGCGGAGGCGCCTCCGCGCTGGACTGACCGGCACGCCGCCGGGACGGGGGCCGGGAGTCCGGCCGCCGCCCCGCCGGTTCGTTCAGGATCCGGTCAAGCGTCTCGCCGGATGCGGTAGGTAGCCGTGTCGGCTCCACCGGTGACGGGAAGGGGTGGTTGGATTGACCCTCATGCAGACCGTGATCGGGATCGTCTTCGTGGCCGCCGTACTGTTCGCCGTCGACCGGCTGATGCTGTTCCTGGAGAGCCGGGGGCACGTGAACTGGCGGCGCAAGGGGCGGCGGGACCTGTCCGCCGAGCCCGTGGCCGAGCTGGAGAGCCTGCTCGTCCCCGAGCCGCGGGAGGGGGAGCCGCACGGGGAGGACGCCGGGTCCGGGGCGCGGGCGTACGCCGGCCGCCCGTGAGCCGGCCCTGAGACATCCCCGTCCTCTGCCGCCGCACCGATCCCACCGCTCTCCGGCGCGTCGCCGCGGAATCGTCGTGCCCGCCCGCTATGGTGGGGTCTCCTATGGGTGGAGGGCGGGTGGGCAGGCTCGGGCGCGTCGGCCCGTACACGCTGGTGGATCGCCTCGGCAGAGGCGGCATGGGCGAGGTCTACCTCGCCACGACCCGGCGGGGCGAGAAGGTCGCCCTCAAGATGCTCCACGACGCCGTCGAGGCCGACTCCGAGGCGCGGATACGGCTGGAGCGCGAGGTCCGCGCGCTCCGCCGGGTGGAGAGCCCCTACGTCGCCCGGGTCCTCGACGCCGACCTCGACGGCGACCGGCCCTACCTGGTCATGGAGCACATCGAGGGCGACACCCTGCTGGAGCGGGTACGGCGCGACGGCCCGCTGCGGGGCGCCGAGCTGACCACCCTGGCCCACGGCCTGGCGACGGCGCTGTCGATCATTCACGCGGCCGGGGTCGTCCACCGCGATCTCAAGCCCGCCAACGTCCTGCTCGGCCCGTCGGGCGAGCCGGTGCTCATCGACTTCGGCATTGCCCAGGTCCTGGACGCCACCCGGCTCACCCTGACCGGCACGTTCCTGGGCACCCCCGGTTACGCCGCGCCGGAGCTGTTCGCGGACGAGCCGGTGGGGGAGCCGGCCGACGTGCACGCCTGGGCGGCGACCGTGGCCTTCGCCGCCACCGGCCGCCCCACCTTCGGCCGGGGCACGGTGGAGGCGCAGATGTACGCCGTCCTCAACGGCCAGGCAGATCTGGCGGGCGTGCCCGCGGCGCTTCTCCCGCTGGTCCGCGCCGCGCTCCACCGCGAGGCCGCGAAACGGCCCACGGCCGCGCTTCTCGCCGGGCGGCTGGCCCGCCTCGGCAAGGCCGCCTCCGCCGGGACGGAGCCCGCGGCCGCCGCGGAGACCTCCCTCAGGAAGACGGCCCAGCGGACGGGGCCGAGGACCGGGCCGCAGCAGAGCGGATCCCGCAGAAGCGGTCCGAGGACCGGGCCGCAGCGGGCGGGGGCGCAGCAGACCGGTTCCGCCCCGGCGCGGCAGGAGCCCCGCACGCAGGAGCCCCGCGCAGGGGCCGCGGGGAAGGAGAAGGCAGCGGCGCGCTCCGGTGCGGGGGAGACCCGGGCGGGGAGGCGGATCGCGGCGGCGGGCGCGCG
Organism: Planomonospora alba; assembly: GCF_039534085.1. Taxonomy (NCBI): domain Bacteria; kingdom Bacillati; phylum Actinomycetota; class Actinomycetes; order Streptosporangiales; family Streptosporangiaceae; genus Planomonospora; species Planomonospora alba. The sequence continues at coordinate 62,445 of NZ_BAAAUT010000032.1, read as the reverse complement.
GGCGACCCGGGGGCGGCAGGCGGACAGCGCCCTGGCGGCGGAGGCCGCGACCGGCGGCCGGGCCGGGCCGCTGCCCGCGGGGAACGTGACGCTGCTGCTCATCGCGCTGCTGGCGGTGCCCTGCGTGGTGGCCTCGGTGATCTGGCCGCCGGCGACCTTCGCGGTCACCGGCCTGTTCGTCGTCCTGGTCCGCGCGCTGTGGGCGGGGCACTGGCTGGTCAGGAAACGCAGGTCCGCCCGGGTCCGGGGCCTGCTGCGGGTGCTCGGTTTCCCGCTGACCCTGGCAGGTTCGCTGCTGACCGCCGTGGTCTGGCCGGGCGTGCCCGCCGCCGGGCTGGCCGTTCTCACCCTCTGGCTGGCCGAGGGCGGATCGCTGCCACCGGAGTGGTGGATGCGACCCGCTCCGGTCGCCGTCGCGGGTGTGGTGTTCGGGGTGGTCTGCGGCGCGATCACCGGCAGAGAGGTGGAACGGGCGGGCGCCCGCCTCCCCGAACTCCGCAGGGACGGCCTGCGCGCCATGGTCGTGCTGGGCGGGTTCAGTGCTCTGTGCACGGCGGCCGTGCGGGTGGTCGCGCTGGTCCTGTGAGGCCGGACCGGGTCTGGGAGAGGGGGTCGCTAGGCCACCTTGGCCGGGGAGGCGGTCCAGGTGTTGCAGGAGGCGGGGTCGCCGGTGGCGTAGCCGCGCTTGGTCCAGTGGAGCCGGTTGGAGCCCTTGCCGTAGACGCGCTCGGCGCCCTTGGCGTCACCGCTGCTCTTCAGGATGCCCTGCAGTTCCCTCCAGTCCCGGGACGACCGGTCGAGGGAGGACCAGACACTGCGGAGGAACACGCCGCTCAGGCAGTCGCCCTGCAGGCTGTTGCGGCGGATCTGCTCGTTCATCTCGTTCTTGCCGGAGTACGGCGCGGCCTCGAAGGCCTTGTCGATGCCGACCAGGTTCATGACGTGGAAGCCGTACAGCTCGGCGGCGGCGTGGAGGAGGAAGAGGTCGTCCGCCTCCTCGACCCAGTCCTTGCCGAGCTGCACGTGGACGGTCTTCGACTCGGCGCAGTAGTACGCCTGCGAGTTCTCCTTGCCGATCTCGTAGCCGCAGAATCCCTTGGGGATCCTCCCGAACTTCAGGACGGGCTCGCTGAACGGCAGACCGGCCTTCGTCAGGTGGGTCTTCCAGGAGTCGTTCAGACAGGAGTGGATCTTCGTCCAGTATTTCCTGGCCGAGGGCACGCTGCCGGCCTTGACGGACGGCTCGGCGCACTCCGTCTCGGCGAGCTTTCCGGTGGAGTAGAGCTTGCTCTTCGTCAGCGCCTCGTCCTTGACGGGGTAGGCGTGCGCCGTGCCGGTCAGGGCCGTGCCGGCGAGGAGAAAACCTGCCGCGCCGGTGAGGGCGGTGATCATGCGGATTCTCATGGACCGGCACGGTAAAGCAGTCCCGATTGATCGGCAAATCCGTTTCCATCCGTAAAAAGGCCCGGGAGGCGGACTCCCAGACCTTTTCGTGAACGGTGCCGGAACGGCGTGTGTCAGTTGTCGCGGCGGGCGAAGCGGTTGAAGATGCGCTCGCCGGCGTTGACCGCGCCCTCGGCCACGTCGCGCAGGACACCGATGAACGGGTCCTGCGACTGGGACCAGGACTCGCGGTAGGAGCGGGCCGCGGCCTTGATCTCCTCGGTGATCCTGGCGCTGGAGTCGTCGGCGCGGCGCGGGTAGGTGCCGGCGAGGATCGTCTCGTACTCGCCGCCGCGGCGCCACTTGTCGAGCTCGGCCACGCGGGAGACCGCGAACGGGTGGGTCGTGCCGAGCAGGTTGAGGACCTTCAGCAGGCCGTCGCGGACGTCGCCCGCCGTGTCGTACTCGCGGGCCTGGTCGAGGAAGGCCTCGATGTTCATCTCGTGCAGGCGCGAGCCGCCGGCGAGCTTCATCAGCGCGCGCAGCGCGGCCTCGGGGTCCTGGCCGACGAGGAGGCCGCCGCGGTCGGCGGAGAGCTCGGACTTGCGGTGCCACTCCTCCAACCCCGCCACGATCGCGCGCAGGCCGATGTAGCCCAGCGGGATCCAGGCCACCCGGGTGGCCAGCCGGGTGAGGATGTCCAGCATCGTGCGGTAGACGGCGTGGCCGGACAGGATGTGCGCGGTCTCGTGGCCGATGACGAAGCGCTGCTCCTCGGAGTCCATCAGGTCGAGCAGGCCGGTGCTGACGACGATGAACGGGTCGTCGAAGCCGATGGCCATCGCCTGGACCTTCGGGTCCTGCTGGACGTAGACCTCCGGGATGCGGGGGAGGTCGAGGACGTAGGCCGCGTCCCGGCCCATGTCGTGCAGGGCGCGGAACTGGGTGTCGCTCGTGCGCACCGCGGAGGCGAGGTAGATCAGGCGCAGGCGGCGCTCACTGATCAGTCCGGACATCTGCTTGAGGACCGTGTCGAACCCGCTGAGCGAGCGGAGGGCGACCAGCGCGGACCGGTCGGCGGGATGTTCGTAGGCCCGGGAGCTGATGCCGGGAAGCTGCACGCGGTTGCGATCCGGGGTGGTGGTCATGCCCGGCATGCTACGTCCGCCCCGCCGGGCACGCGCGGGGGGCGGTTAAAAGCTCCGTACGGCTTGCGCGTAAGGTCCTGTTCCATGAAGAACGCTCCCACCGGTCACGGGAAGCGCCGCCTGGGTGTCATGGGGGGGACCTTCGACCCGATCCACCACGGGCATCTGGTGGCCGCCAGCGAGGTCGCCCACCACTTCGACCTCGACGAGGTCGTCTTCGTGCCCACCGGCCGGCCGTGGCAGAAGGCATCCCAGGAGGTCTCCGCGCCCGAGGACCGCTATCTGATGACGGTCATCGCGACCGCCTCCAACCCGCGCTTCTCGGTGAGCAGGGTGGACATCGACCGGCCGGGGCCCACCTTCACCATCGACACCCTGCGGGACGTCGCGGCGGCCTACGGCCCGGACACGGAGCTGTTCTTCATCACCGGCGCCGACGCCCTCGCCCAGATCCTGAGCTGGCGCGACGTGGACGAGCTGTTCACCATCGCGCACTTCATCGGCGCCACCCGGCCCGGCCACCACCTGCACGACCCCGGCCTGCCCGAGGGGAAGGTGAGCCTGCTGGAGATCCCGGCGCTGGCCATCTCGTCGTCGGAGTGCAGGCAGCGGGTCGCCGCGGGCGAGCCCATCTGGTACCTGGTGCCCGACGGCATCGTCCAGTACATCAACAAGCGCGGGCTGTACCGGTCGGCGGAGGACTGACCGGGGCGTTCACCGCCGGTCCTCCGGTTCGGGGCACACCGGGGCGCGTCGGTGAAGACGGAGCCGACGGCCGGGTTCCTCGCGTACACCCGTTCAGCCGTTCCATGACCGCTGCCCGATGATGCGCCGTGTCCCGAGTGCGCGGCGGCAGCCCGCCGCATCGCCGGTGGGCGTGCCGGACCGCCGTCGGGCCAGGCGTGGTGGGGATCAAGGGGGGCGATGCGGTGTCGATTGATGATTAGGTTAGCCTTACCTAGCTTGAATTTGATTCTGGTTAGGTAAGCCTTCCCTATAGTCCTTGGGGGACCCATGCACCACCGCCCCTCCCGCTCCCGGCTGGTCGGCCTGCTCCTGCTGCCCTCCCTGTTCGCGGTCGCCGCCTGTGGCGCAGGAGGTGAGACAGGGGCCGTCACGGCCGAGAGCACCGGCAGGAGCGTGACCGTGAAGCACGCCAAGGGCAGCGCCACCGTTCCGGAGAAGCCCGCGAAGGTCGTCGTCTTCGACGTCGGCGTGCTCGCCACCCTCGACGAACTCGGCGTCAAGGTGACCGGGGTGCCGGTGGTCGACAACCTCCCGGAGAGCCTCGCCGAGTACGGCACGGACGCCTACACCAAGGTCGGCTCGCTGTTCGAGCCCGACTACGAGAAGGTGAACTCGCTGGAGCCGGACCTGATCGTGGTGGCCGGCCGGTCCTCGGCCGCCTACCCTGAGCTGGCCGAGATCGCTCCCACGGTGGACCTGAGCGTGGACAACGCCGCCTTCACGGCCAGCCTCCGCGAGCGCGTCGAGGCCCTCGGCACGATCTTCGGCAAGCAGGCGGAGGTCGAGCGGCGCCTCGACGCCATCGACGCCTCCATCGCCGAGGTCAAGGCCAGGGCGGGCGACCGCACCGGACTGATCGTGCTCACCACCGGCGGCAAGCTCAGCGCGTACGGCCCCGGCTCCCGGTTCGGCATCATCCATGACGCCCTCGGCGTGAAGCCGGCCGCGGACGGCCTGTCCGCGGACATCCACGGCCAGGCCGTCTCGGCGGAGTTCGTCGCCGAGACCGACCCCGACCTGCTGTACGTGGTCGACCGCGACTCGGCGATCGGCGAGAACGGCGAGGCCGCCGCGAAGGTGCTGGACAACGAGCTGGTCAACGGGACCAAGGCCGCAAAGAACGGTAAGATCGTCTACCTCGACCCCTTCGCCTGGTACGTCGCGCCGACCGCGCTCAGCTCGGTCGAGACCATGGTCGAGAACGTCGGCGACAGCCTGTCGTGACCGGTCGGACCTCGCCCGGGAGGTTGCGGGCGTGGCACCTGGTGGCCGGGACGGCGCTGCTCGCCGCCTCGGCCCTCGGGTCGCTCTTCGTCGGCGTCGGCGACCTCACCCCGGCCGGCCTGCTCGACGGGCGACCGGAGGACGTGCGCGTCCTGGTCGAGTCCCGCCTGCCGCGGATGCTCGCCGTGCTGCTGGCCGGCACCGCGATGAGCGTGGCCGGCCTGGTGATGATGCACATCACCGGCAACCGCTTCGTCTCCCCCTCCACGGCCGGGACCAGCGAGTCGGCCGCCTTCGGCGTGCTGGTGGCCACGTTGTTCGCCGGTGGGCAGGCCGTCTTCGTGAAGATGGCCGTCGCCGTCGCGTTCGCGCTGCTCGGCACGTTCTTCTTCATGTGGATCCTGCGCAGGCTGACCTTCCGCGACATGATCCTGGTGCCGCTCGTCGGCGTCATGTTCGGAGGCGTCGTCTCCGCCGCCACCACGTTCGCGGCCTACCGGTCCGACCTCCTGCAGAGCCTCGGCGCGTGGACGGCGGGTGACTTCTCCGGGGTGCTGCGCGGCCGGTACGAGCTGCTGTGGATCGCCGGGGCCGTCACCGTGCTCGGCTATCTGTACGCCGACCGGTTCACCATCGCCGGCATGGGCCGTGGCTTCGCCGTCAACCTCGGCGTGCGCTACGACCGGGTCGTCGGCACCGGCCTCGTACTCGCCGCCGTCATCACCGCAGTCGTCGTGGTCACCGTCGGGGAGGTCCCGTTCGTGAGCCTCATCGTGCCCAACCTCGTCACCCTGGCGCTCGGTGACAACCTGCGCCACGCGCTGCCCGCGACCGCGCTCGCCGGGGCACTGTTCGTGCTGCTGTGCGACGTCACGGGCAGGCTCGTCAGGTTCCCGTACGAGATCCCGGTCTCCACGGTCGTCGGCGTCGCCGGGAGCGCGGTCTTCCTCACGCTGCTGCTGCGCGGCGGCAGACGGATGGGGCTGCGATGACGTCCGTCCTCCCGGCGGGGCCCGCCTCCCCGGCCGCTCCGGCGCCCTCCCCGACGACCTCCGTCACGCTGGCCGCCGTGCGCCGCCGCGAGCTCCGCAGGCTCGCCGCGCTCGCGCTGCTCGCCGTCGCGGTGATCGCGGGGTTCTGCCTGATCGGGCTCACCGGCAACTGGGAGTACGCGCTGGGCGTCAGATCCCGCAAGATCGCGACGATGGCCGTGGTGGGAGTCGCGGTGGCCTGCTCCAGCGTGCTGTTCCAGACGGTGACGGGGAACCGCATCCTGACGCCCGGCGTCATGGGCTTCGACCAGCTGTTCGTGCTGATCCAGACGCTGATCGTGTTCCTGTTCGGCGCGCTGGCGCTCAGCTCGGCCGACCCCCGGCTGCTGTTCGCCGGGCAGGTCACGGCGATGGTGCTCTTCTCCGGCGCCCTGTACCGGCGGCTGTTCGGCGGCGGGCGCGACCTGTACGTCCTGGTGCTCGCCGGCGTCGTCTTCGGGACCCTGTTCCGCAGCCTGTCCTCGCTGGCCGCCCGCATGATCAACCCGAACGACTTCGTGGTGCTGCAGGACAGCCTGTTCGCCAGCTTCAACCAGGTCGACCCGGGCCTGCTCGCCCTGTCCGCGGTTCTCGTCGCCGCGATGGCCGTGTGGACCGCACGGTTGACGGGCCGGCTCGACGTCGTCGCCCTCGGCCGCGACCACGCGCTCAACCTCGGGGTCGACCACGCCTCGGTGGTCAGGCAGTCGCTGGTCGTCGTCGCCGTCCTGGTGTCGGTGTCCACCGCGCTGGTGGGGCCCGTCACCTTCCTCGGCCTGCTGGTCGCCAACCTGGCCAGACAGCTGACCGGGACGTTCCGCCACGGTGTGGTGCTGCCCGCCGCGGCGCTGCTCTCGCTGACCGTGCTGGCCGGCGGGCAGCTCGTACTGGAGCGGGTGCTGACCATGAACGGCGCGCTCAGCGTGGTCATCGAATTCTTCGGCGGTGCCTACTTCATCGCCCTGCTCATCCGGGAGTCCCGACGATGATCGAGATCAAGGACGTCACCAAGCGGTACGACGGGACCGCCGTCCTCGACGGGGTGTCGCTGACCATCGCCCCCGGCGGGGTGACCTCCCTCATCGGCGCCAACGGCGCGGGCAAATCCACGCTGCTGTCCGTCGTCAGCAGGCTCGTCCCCGCCGACGGCGGCACCGTCACCGTGGACGGCCTGGACATCGCCGCCGCACCCGGCGACGAGCTGGCCCGGCGGCTGGCCGTCCTGCGGCAGGACAACCACATGTCGGTACGGCTCACCGTGCGCGAGCTGGTCGCGTTCGGGCGCTTCCCGCACTCGGGCGGCCGGCTCACCGCCGCCGACCACGCGCTGATCGACGAGGCCATCGGCTACTTCGAGCTGGGCGAGCTGGCCGACCGGCACCTGGACCGGCTCTCCGGCGGCCAGCGGCAGCGCGCGTACGTGGCCATGGTGCTCTGCCAGGACACCGACTACGTCCTGCTGGACGAGCCGCTGAACAACCTGGACATGCGGCACTCGGTGCAGATGATGCGGCGCCTGCGGCGCATGGCCGACGACTACGGCAAGACCGTGGTCATGGTCGTGCACGACATCAACTTCGCCTCCTGCCACTCCGACACCATCGTGGCCATGAAGCACGGCAAGGTGGTCGCCCAGGGGCCGACGGCGGAGATGATGCGGCCGGAGGTGCTGGGCGCGGTGTACGACCTGGACATCGACGTGCACGACATCGGCGGCAGCCGCATCGGCGTCTACTTCGCCTGACGCCTGACGCCTGACGCCTGACGCCTGACGCCTGACGCCTGACGCCTGACGCCTGA
>NZ_BAAAUT010000032.1:0-55013 GCF_039534085.1 Planomonospora alba | reverse complement strand
ACGCTCGGCGCCTGACGCCCGGCGCGTGACGTGTGACGCCCGCCGCCGGGAGCCGCCCGCCGTCCGCGGCCGGCGACGGGCTCCTTCCGCCGTGTCGCCCGGGAAACCGGGCCCGGCGGCCGCCGCTCGGGTACGTTGGGCCCGGTGAGGGATCAGCACGCGGGGACGGCGGGGCCGGAGCACGGCCACCGGCCGGGCGGGCGGACGGCGCCCGCGCACCAGGGCGTTCCGCCGGATCGGCCGCACGGCGTGCGGCCGATCCGGCCGCGGACGAGGGCGCTGGCCGCGGCGCTCGTCGGCCTGTCCGTCGCGGCCTGCGGCTGCACCGGTTCGCCGGGAGCCGCCTCCGCCGCGCCGGGGGCCGCCCCCGGCCCGGCCGCGGCCCCCGCGACACAGGTGCCGCAGGCGGCCCGGGAGCGGCCGGAGACGGCGGGGGCGACGGAGACCGCACGCCGCGATCCCGCCCTGCCCGCTCCCGGCGAGGCGATCCCCAAGGACCCGGTACGGCTGGCCCGCGCCCTGACCGGCACCGCCGAACGGCTGCGGCAGGCCATCGACGACTGGAGGCGCGAGGGGAACCCCGCCGAGGGGCGGGCTCCCGAGCCGGTGGCGCTGCTGGCCCTGTACCAGCAGCGCGTCTACCGATACCTCGCCCGCCACCCGGAGACCGCCGCCCGCACCTACGCCAGGCTGCCGAAGGCCGTGGCCGGGCCGGCGAAGGCCGACGTCACGGCCATCAGGAAGCTGCTCACGCTCGTCCACCCCGTCAGCAGGCCCGCCAGGTTCCGCGTCAAGGAGCCCGAGCCCGCCGACGTCCTGCTCGGCCACTTCCGGCACGCGGAGCGCCGCTTCGGCGTCGAGTGGGAGGTGCTGGCGGCGGTGATGCTCGTCGAGACCAAGTTCGGCCGCGTGCGGTCGCCGAGCCACACGGGCGCCAAGGGCCCCATGCAGTTCATGCCGCGCACCTGGGAGGCCTACGGGATGGGCGGCGACGTCCACGACACCCGGGACGCCGTGCTCGGCGCGGCCAACTACCTGCACGCCTCGGGGGCGCCGCGCAACTACCGGCGCGCGCTGTACGCCTACAACCACTCCTGGGCGTACGTCGACGCGGTGCTGCTGCACGCGCGCCAGATGAAGCGGGACATCAGGAACTACTACGCCTACTACAACTGGCAGGTCTTCGTGGTGACCACCCGCGGCGAGCGCCGTCTCACCGGTCCCTGACGGGGCGGGCGCCCCGGCGGTCCGGCAATTGGTTTGCGGCATGGAATCGGGTGGCACACGATAGGCGTTGTAATGACTGCCCGCTCATGACGCGGGCCGTGCCGGGCATCCTTAGGGGTGACAGCGCCGACTACCGGAGGACGTACCCACACCGTGACCGCAACCGAAAGATCCGTCCAGCTCGTCAGGATCGCCGCCGAGGCCGCAGCGGACAAGCTGGCCGACGACATCCTCGCCTATGACGTGAGCGACCAGCTCGTCATCACCGACGCGTTCCTGCTCTGCTCCGCCACCAACGACCGCCAGGTCCGCGCCATCGTCGACGAGATCGAGGAGCGGCTGCGCGTCGAGGCCGACGCCAAGCCCGTCCGGCGCGAGGGGGAGCGCGAGGGACGCTGGGTCCTCCTGGACTACGTCGACATCGTCGTGCACGTCCAGCACGAGGAGGACCGCACCTTCTACGCGCTCGAGCGCCTGTGGAAGGACTGCCCCCTGATCACCCTGCCGGAGAGCGTGGCCCAGGTCGCCGCGCAGCGTGCCAGGACGGCGCCGGCGAAGGACGCTCTGTGAGGCTGCGGCGCGCGCCCGCCGGAGGCACCGGCGGCGCGGTGAGCCGCGCCGCCCGCCAGGGGGCCGCATGAGCCGCCGTGTCGTCTGCCTGAGGCACGGTCAGACGCTGTGGAACGTCGAGCGCCGCTTCCAGGGCCACACCGACATCCCGCTGGACGAGACCGGGGTCGCGCAGGCGGCCCGGGCGGCCTCGCTGCTGGCCTACCTCCGGCCCAGCCTGATCGTCTCCTCCGACCTGCAGCGCGCCCTGCACACCGCCAGAGCGCTGGGCGGTGTCACCGGGCTGGAGGTGGCCGTCGACAAGGAGCTGCGCGAGCGCGGCGGCGGCGAGTGGGAGGGCCTGACCCGCGAGCAGATCTCCGAGCGCTGGCCCCGGGAGTTCGCCGCCTGGGAGGCCCCCGGCGGTGAGGACGTCGCCGACGTCGCCGACCGGGTCTCGGCGGCGATCCGCCGCTGGGCCGCCAGGATCGAGCCCGACGGGCTGCTGGTCGTGGTCTCCCACGGAGCCGCGATCCGCCTCGGCATCGCCAGGCTGATGGGCCTGCCCCAGGAGCACTGGCCCGCCCTCGGCGGGCTGGGCAACTGCTCGTGGTCGGTGCTGGAGGAGGGCCGCAAGGGCTGGCGCCTGATGGAGCACAACGCCGGGACCCTGCCGGAGCCGGTGCAGAGCGACGACAGCCCCGAGGCCACCCGGGCCTGACCGCACACCGTACGGCCCGCCGCCCGCAGGACCGGGCGGCGGGGCCGTGCGGGCGCCGATTAGGTGAACGGGGCGATCTCCCTATATGCTTCCGGAGCGCCGCAACGAGAGCACTCGGAGCGGTGACCAGGGGCTATGGCGCAGTTGGTAGCGCGCTTCCATGGCATGGAAGAGGTCTGGGGTTCGAATCCCCATAGCTCCACACGGAAGGTCGTTCCCGAGACGGCCTGAAGGAAGTTGACGAGATCCCGTCCGATCACCTCGATCGGGCGGGATCCCGTCGTTTCCCGGCCGGTGCGGCCGCCGGCGGGCTCGTCCGGGCGGGTGCGGCGGTCACGGGGAAGGGCGCGGGCGGGGCACGGCCAGTCCCCTCCTCCCGCAGACGCGTGATGTCTTCTCCGGCGACGCGGACGACGCCCGACTGCGGCCGGTCCAGCCCTGACGTGCACTGGAGCAGGGTGCTCTTCCCCGATCCCGAGGGGCCTGCGGCGGCGGTGAAGCTGCCACGGGGAAACCCGACGCTGACCCGGCGGAGCGCGACCACCTCGGTGACGCCTCCGCCGTATGACCTGGTCACCTCTTCGAGGAGAACCGCGTCACAACCTATGATCATGAGTTTGCTGAGCGCCGCCGCCGGCATCAATCCGGTGTCGCCCTGAGCAACCTCTGAGGCATCCGGTAGGGACGAGCGGTTCGCGTCGGGCGGTCCGATGAGGGCGGGAAGCGGTCGTCCGCCGTGCGGGAAGTGATCTCTCGCACCGTCCCCGCGCCCCGGATCAGGCCCTGTCGTGAGCGCTCCACGCGGAGGGGGTCCTCTGGCCGGCCGGGAGGACGCCCGGAGGACGCCGGCGGGATCCCGCCTCATCCCGAGCGGACGGGATGCCGGCGTTCTGGGATGATCACCGCATGGTCTCGATGATGACCGAACGGCTCCTGCTGCGCCGGCCGGGCGAGGAGGACGTCGAACCGCTCGCCCTGATGAACGCCGACCCCGAGGTCATGCGGTACATCGGCGACGGCTCGGCCCTGCCGCCGGACCTCGACCGGACCGCGGCCGGGCTCGCGCGCGTCCGGCGGGAGTGGGACGAGCGCGGCTTCGGCATGCTCTCCGTCGTCGTCCGCGAGACCGGGCGGTTCGCCGGGTGGGTGACCCTGACCGTGCCGGACTTCCTGCCGCAGGTCCTGCCTGCGGTGGAGATCGGCTGGCGGCTGCGGCGTGAGTGCTGGGGGCACGGCTACGCGACCGAGGCGGCCGGCGAGCTGCTGCGCTTCGGGTTCGCCGAGTGCGGGCTGGACCGCGTCGTCAGCATCCGGCACGTCGGCAACCTCCGCTCGGAGCGGGTGATGGACAAGCTCGGGATGCGCTTCGCCTTCGAGACCGTGGTGCCCGCCCACGGGCGGCCCGTCGCCGTCCATGAGATCACCAAGGCCGCCCACGACGCCCTGCGGGTGCGGCCGGCCGACGGCTGATCGCGGGACGGCGGCCGGCCCGCACCGCGCCGTCTAGGATCGGGCCATGCCCCTGACCGCGGACGACGTCGACCGGTTCGAGGCCTCCAGGCCGCGCCTGGAGGCCATCGCCTACCGCCTCCTCGGCTCCGCGGGCGAGGCCGAGGACGCCGTGCAGGAGACGTTCCTGCGCTGGCAGGCCGCCGACGTCGACCGCATCAAGGTCCCCGAGGCCTGGCTGACGAAGGTCCTCACGAACCTGTGCCTCAACCAGCTCGCCTCCGCGCGGGCGCGCCGGGAGACCTACGTGGGCCGGTGGCTTCCCGAGCCGCTGCTCGCCGGGGACCCGATGCTCGGCCCGGCCGACACCGCCGAGCAGCGCGAATCGGTCTCGTACGCGGTCCTCACCCTCATGGAGCGCCTCTCCCCGAACGAGCGGGCGGTGTACGTGCTGCGGGAGGCCTTCGACTACCCGCACCGGGAGATCGCCGAGATCCTCGACATCACCGAGGCCGCCAGCCAGCAGCTCCTCCACCGCGCCAAGAGGCACGTCACGGGCGGCAGGACCCGCGCCGGGATCGACGAGGCCGCGGCCCGGCGGGTCGTCGAGGAGTTCCTGGCGGCCGCCGCCAGCGGCCGGATCGAGCCGCTCGTGCGCCTGCTCACCGAGGACGCCGTCGCGATCGGTGACGGCGGCGGCAAGGTCCCGGCCCGCGCCAAGGCGTTCGAGGGCGCCGTCGCGGTCGCGAAGTTCCTGAGGGGCCTGTTCAAACCGGGGAGGTCCAAGCGCGCGCTGGTCGGCGGTGCGCCCGAGGTCCACGTCTGGACCGCCAACGGCGAGCCCGCCGTCGTGGCCGTCGTGGACGGCCGGGTCGTCGGCGTCATGTGCCTGGAGATCACCGCCGAGGGCATCGCCGCGCTCCGCAGCCAGGTCAACCCCGACAAGCTCGGCCGCGCGACCGCGCGCTGGGCGGCCGCCGACCGCGGGGAGCCCCTGTTCACGATCATCTGATCGCCGTGTGAGGTGTTTCACACCGCGTTCCTGTCAGGAAACGGCGGGCCGCCCGGTTCAGGTGGCGAACCGCGCGAGACAGGAGCAAGGGCATGCAGCACCGCATCATCGTCCTCGGAGCCGGATACGCCGGAGCCAGTGCCGCCGGGCGCCTGGCCAGGCGGCTGCACCGCGAGGACGTCGCCGTCACCCTCGTCAACGCCGAGCCCGACTTCGTCGAACGGGTCCGCCTGCACCAGCTGGCGGCCGGCCAGGACCTCGCGTCCCGGCCGCTGCGGGAGATGTTCGCGGGCACCGGCGTCGAGCTGAGGGTCGCGAGGGTCACCGGTGTCGACGTCGACCGCAGGACCGTCGCCGTCGTCGACGCGGACGGCGCCGGAGAACTCGCCTACGACACGCTCGTCTACGCCCTCGGCAGCGGCTGGGACGCCCAGGGCGTCCCCGGGGCCGCCGAGCACGCCCACGAGATCGCCGGCCGTCCCGGGGCGCTCCGGCTGCGCGAGCGCCTGGCCCGCCTCGGCGCGGGACGGTCCGTGGTCGTCGTCGGCGGCGGCCTCACCGGCCTGGAGGCCGCGGCCGAGATCGCCGAGGCCCGCCCGGACCTCGACGTCGCCCTCGCCGCCCGCGGCGGCCTCGGCGACCGGCTCTCGCCCAGGGGCCGCGGGCACCTGCGGAAGGTCTTCGCCAGGCTCGGGATCACGGTGCACGAGCACGCCGAGGTCACCGGCGTCGGAGCCGACCACGTCACCCTCGCCGGCGGCAGGGTCCTGCCGGCCGCGGTCACCGTGTGGACCACCGGCTTCGCGGTCCACCCGATCGCGAAGGCGACGGCCCTGGAGACCACCGGCACCGGCCGGATCGTGGTCGACGGGACCATGCGCTCGGTCTCGCATCCGGACGTGTACGCCGTCGGCGACGCGGCCATGGCGGCGGGCCCGGGGGGCAGGCCGCTGCGGATGTCGTGCGCCTCGGGGATCCCGACCGCCTGGCGGGCCGCCGACGCGATCGCGGCGCGGCTGACCGGCGGGAGGCCGCCGAGCACGCCGATCCGCTACGTCAACCAGTGCATCTCGCTGGGCCGCGGCGAGGGCTTGATCCAGTACGTCACCGCCGACGACCGCGCCGTGCGGGCGGCCCTGAGCGGGCGGCTCGCCGCCGTCTACAAGGAGCTGGTCTGCAGGGGCGCGGCCTGGGGCGTCGCCCACCCGACGCTCGGACTGCCGGCCCGGCGCCGGCGCGTCGCGCGGGACCGGGCCGGGGCGGGTCCGGCCGTCACCCCGGCGTAGGGGGCGCCGTGCCCTTCGCGGGGCCCGCCGGACGTCGTCCGGCGGGCCCTTGTGCGTCTCCGCGGGTCCGTCGCACCGCGGAGACACGAGGGGCGGCCGGTCGGGGGAGGCCGACCGGCTCGGTTGCGGCGGGCGCCGGTCTCCACCATGGCGGATCCCCGGTGGGGAGGAAACCGGCTTTAGCCGCCTTTAAGGCCGTTTTATGGGGGCCTTCAGGAAGCCGTGCTCCGGCGGGACCAGCGGCTGCCGACCAGCCGCCGGGTCGTGCGCGGAGGATGGGTCCGCGGCTCGGTGCGGAACCAGAGCTGGACCCGTGCGCCGCCGAGGGAGGACGAGTCGATCCGCAGGTCACCGCCGGAGGACTGGGCGAGCCTGCGGGCGATGTCCAGGCCCAGCCCGGTGGAGCCCGCGCCGCTGGCCCCGCGCCGCAGCGCCGTCTCCGGGTCGGGGATGCCCGGTCCCGCGTCGGCGATCAGCACGCCGACCGTGCCGGAGCCCTGGTGCAGGGTCACGGTGAAGGCGGTGCCCTCGGGGGTGTGCCGGAAGACGTTGCCGAGCAGCGCGTCCACCACCGCGCTGAGCTCGCCGGCCGGGACCGGGACGCGGGCGGGCGCGTCCGCGCCGATCAGATCCCACGGCCGCTGCTGGTCCTCGGCGAGGGCGGACCAGAAGGTCAGCCGCTCGCGCAGCACCTCGGCCGCGTCGCAGGAGACGGCCTCCGGGGCGCGGGAGGGCGCGCGGGCCGCCGCGATGATCTGGTCGACCTCCGCCTCCAGCCGGGCGAGGGAGTGGCGGCTCTGCTCCGCCTCCGGGCCCAGATGACCGAGACTGAGCCGCAGGGCGGCCAGCGGGGTGCGCAGCCGGTGCGACAGGTCGGCGGCCATCTCGCGCTCGGCGGCCAGCAACTGGACCACCCGGTCGGCCATGGTGTTGAAGGCCTCCCCGGCGGTGACCAGCTCGGGCGGGCCCTCGGGCCGGATGCGGACGCTGAGGTCGCCGGAGCCCAGCGCGCCGGCCGCCCGGCCCAGGCGCCGGGCCGCGCGCACCACGCGCGCGCCCAGCCGGTCGGCGACCAGGACCGAGCCCGCGACCAGCACCACCGCGAGCCCGGCCAGCACGCCCCAGGCCTGGGCGACGCCCCGGGTGAGCTCCTCGGCGGGCACGAAGACCTCGACGACCACGGTCCGGCCGCCGTCCAGGGCCACCGGACGGAGCAGGAGGTATCCGGCTCCGGTCTCGACGGTCTCGGCCCGGGTCCGCCGGGAGACCGCGGCCACCACCGAGGCGGGCGCGCGGACCGCGCCGACCGTGCCGCCGTCGGGCAGGTGCACGGCGATGCGGTCCTGCGCTCCGCTGCTGGCCAGCGCGTGCGGCAGGCGGTGGGGGTCGAGGGTGATCGCCAGGACCGGGACGAGCGCCGAGGCCTGCCGCTCCGCCGCGGACAGGGCCCGGTTGTGGGCGGTCTCCTTGACGATGATCCCGAGAGGGATGAGGAAGGCCAGAGCGATCATCGAGGCGCCGGCGAGGGCCAGCAGCGCGAGGGTCCGTCTCATGGCGGCGTGACGAGCATGACGCCGACACCGCGCACGGTGTGCAGGTAGCGGGGGGCGGAGGCGCTCTCGCCGAGCTTGCGGCGCAGCCACGACAGGTGGACGTCGATGGTCTGGTCGTCGCCGTAGGACTGCTGCCACACCTCGGCGAGCAGCTCCTTGCGGGAGACCACCCGGTCGGCCCGGGCCGCGAGGTAGGCCAGCAGGTCGAACTCCCGCCGGGTCAGAGTGACCGGCGTGCCGTCCAGGGTGGCCTCGCGCCGGTCCAGGTCCACCGCGAGCCCGCCGACGCGGATCGCCTTCGACGGGCCGGCGGGCCGCGCGCGGCGCAGGACCGCCTCCAGCCGGGCGTTCAGGTGGTCGCCGGAGAACGGCTTGACGAGGTAGTCGTCCGCGCCGGCCTGGAGCAGGCGGACGATCTCCGCCTCGTCGTCCCGGGCGGTCGCCACGATGACGGGGACGCTGGAGATGCTGCGTACCATCTTCAGTGCCTCAGACCCGTCCAGGTCGGGCAGGCCGAGATCGAGGATCACCGCGTCCGGAGGGTGCTGGGTGATCTCCCGCAACGCGTCGAGAGCACGCCCCGCGCTGCGCACGGCGTGCCGGCGCCGGCCCAGTTCCTGGATGATCGCGGAGCGTACGTGCTCGTCGTCTTCCACTACGAGAACGGTCGCCATGGGGCGTAACGGTAGTGAACAAAGAGACATCTGGGGTAATAATTCACCGCATGCGACAGAAGCTGGGGTTCATCGCGGTATGGCTGGGAGCCACCGTCCTGGCGGCCTGGGTCGCCTGGTTCGGCGTCCGCGACGTCCTGCGCAGCGAAGTCGTCGACGACATGAGCGTCCAGCCGATCAGCGCCGTGGACGACGGCTCGGGGACCGTGGCCCTCCTCCCGCCGGGGGCGACCGGGGAGTCCACCGCGCCCGTCGGCCGGATCGGCACGCCGACCTCCTCGTCCCAGCCGGACGGCCGCACCCGGACGAGGTCACCCGCCCCCACCTCGCAGAGCACCCCGGAACGGGTGGAGCGGACCGGTTCCGCACCCCGGGCGTCCGTCCCGCCGGAGCGGGCGCCGGCCTCCGGCGCCCCCCGGACGAGCGCGCCCGCCCGGACGAGCGCACCGGCCCGGACGACGGCGCCCCCCAGGACCTCCGCGCCGACCGCGCCCGCCAAGACCTCCGCCGCTCCGACGTCGGCCGCCAAGGCGGCCTCCGACGGCGACGTGCGGGTGGTGAACCTGAAGGGCGGCTCGGTCTCGTTCGTCATCGAGAACGGGGTCTGCCGACTGATCTCGGCGGCGCCCAAGGCGGGCTACGAGACCAAGGTCTGGGAGGGGCCGGGGTGGATCCGGGTGGACCTGACCCAGGGCGAGCGCACCTCCTCCGCCTTCTGCATCGGCCACGAGAACCGCACCGACTCCTGGGAGGCGTGACCCGGCCGGCTCCGGGAGGGGCGGGTCAGGCGGGCCGGGGCGCGCCGCGGCGCGGGGCGGCGGCCCGGCCGGCCCCGGTCACGCGGTACCGCCGGGCGGGGGCTCCTCCAGTTCGCGGAGCCGCGCCCCGGCCTCGGCGATGCGGTCCTCGCCGAAGACCGCGACGCCGTGCCGTTCCAGCAGCGCGGTGGTGACGCCCCGGCCGGGCAGCAGGCGGCCCCGGAAGGTGCCGTCGTAGACGGCCAGGCTCCCGCAGGAGGGGCTGCCCTCCTTCAGGATCGCGATCCTGGCGCCGGCCGAGCGTGCGGCGGCGAGGGCGGCCCGGGCGCCCGCGAGGAACTCCGCGGTGACGTCGGTCCCGTCGGTGGCGATCACCCGGGCGTCGCCGTCGAGCACGGCGGCCCCTCCGGCGCCGCCCTCGATCTCGGCGGCCGGCCGGGGGACGGGCAGCCCGCCGGACACCTCCGGGCAGAACGGGACGAGCCGTCCCTCCTGCCGCCAGCGGGCCAGCAGCGCGTCGCCGCTCGTCTTGGCGCGTCCGTCGTAGCGGACCTTGCGGCCCATCAGGCAGGCACTGACCAGGATCTTCTCCACGCACCTCAGGGTACGCGCCCGGCTCGGGGACCGGCGCGGGCGCGCAGTACCCTTCTTTCCATGTCCGCAAACCCCGGAGTGGCCCGATGATCGATCCGCTCGCCATCGGCCTGATCGTGTTCGCGCTGGTGATCGCGCTGGGCAGCCTGCTGACGACCGCGCTGAACAAGGCGATGGGCACGGTGCTCCTCGTCGCGCTCGGCCTGCTGGAGATCGGCCTGCTCGTCCAGGCCGGGTTCGTGGTCGCGGGGCTGGTCGGGGGGGAGGGGCCGGACGACACGGCCACGCTGATCGGCTACACGGCCGGCACCGTGGTGATCCCGCCGGTCGCGGCGTTCTGGGGTGTGGGCGAGCGCTCCCGCTGGGGCCCGGCCGTGATCGCGGTCGCGGGTTTCGCGATCCCGGGGATGGTCGGACGGATGCTGCAGATCTGGCAGGGAGTGGCATGAGCGAGCGGGCAGGGGAGAAGGATGCCGCCGTGGAGGCGCGGGCCGGGGCGGGGGACGGGGCGTCCGCCGCCGGGCACGGCGTCGGCTCCGGGCCGGGCCGGGTCCTGGTCGCGGTCTACGGTGTCTTCGCGCTGGCCGCCGGAGCCCGGGCGGCCGTGCAGATCGCGCGGCAGTTCGACGAGGCGCCGCTGGCCTACGCGCTGTCGGCCTTCGCCGCCGCGGTGTACCTGCTGCTCGCCGTGGCGCTGGGCCGGGGGATGCGCCGGCTGGCTCTGGCCGCCTGCGGCATCGAACTGGCCGGGGTGCTGGTCGTGGGCACGCTGAGCCTGGTGTACCCGGAGGCGTTCCCGGACGCCACGGTCTGGTCCGGATTCGGCAGCGGTTACGTCTACATCCCGGTGGTCCTTCCCCTTCTGGGCCTGTACTGGTTGTCGCGCCGTAAGTAGTTAGCCCGGCGTACGGCTGGGCAGTGCAGCCTCCCGAACCCGAAAGAGAGGGAGGCAGACCGTGAGCACGATCGAGCAGTCCATCGACGTGAACGTGCCGATCCGCACGGCGTACAACCAGTGGACGCAGTTCGAGAGCTTTCCCGAGTTCATGGAAGGCGTCGAGTCGGTCAAGCAGCTGAGCGACACCCGGACGGCGTGGATCGTGGAGATCGCCGGCGTCCGGCGCGAGTTCGAGGCGGAGATCACCGAGCAGCACCCCGACGAGCGGGTGGCCTGGAGGTCCGTCGAGCGGCCGCACCAGGCGGGCGTGGTGACCTTCCACCACCTCACTCCCGGCACCACCCGGGTCACGCTGCAGATGGAGTACGACCCGGAGGGCTTCGTCGAGACCGTCGGCGACTGGCTGCAGATCGTCCGGGTGCGGGTCAAGGGCGACCTGGAGCGTTTCAAGGCGTTCATCGAGGCGCGCGGCGCCGAGACCGGCGCCTGGCGCGGGGATGTCCCCGGCCCGCAGGACCGCGGCACCGGCGCCCTCGGCGGAGGACTTCCCCCCACCGCGCCGGGCGGACCGATCTGATGTGAGCCGCTGGGCTTCCGGGCCCGGGTTCCTCTCTGTCAGCGGAGAGGGGCCCGGGCTTTCACATTGTCACGGATCGGTCAAGCCAGGAACAAACCACGGTTTCGGTCCTGTTACCGTGTGAGTCATCTGATCATCCCATGAATGCATGATCCGATCATGACCCGAGAAGGAGGACCGAACCCGCATGAGCGTGCTCACCCAAGAGACCCGGGGCCGCGCAGGGGGAGCGACAGGATCCCTCGCCTGGCTGCTCGTGCTGGGAATCGTCCTCGCCGCGCTGAACCTGCGCACCGCGGTCACCAGCGTCGGACCGGTCCTCGACCAGGTCTCGGCCGCCCTCGGCATGTCCGGGGCGACGGTCGGCCTGCTCACCACGCTGCCGGTCCTCATCTTCGCCACGGTCGGCGCGGCGACCCCGCCCCTGGCCCGCAGGGCCGGCGAGCACCGGCTGCTGCTGCTCGCCCTGCTCGCGCTCGGCGCGGGCCTGGTGATCCGCGCGGCCGCCGACTCGACCGAGGTCTTCCTGCTCAGCAGCGCGCTGGCGCTGTCCGGCGGCGCGGTGGGCAACGTGCTCATCCCGACCCTGATCAAGCGCCACTTCCCCGGCCGGGCCGGGACCATGACCACGGTCTACACCACCGCCCTCGCGGTCGGCACGATGCTCGCGGCCGCCGCGACCGTGCCGATCGAGCAGGCCGCCGGAGGCGACTGGCACCTCGCGCTCGGGGTGTGGGGCGTGCTGGCCGCGGTCGCCGCCCTGCCCTGGCTGGTGCTGCTGCGCAGCGAGCCGGAGGCCGCCGGCGGCACCGGGAGCCTGGGGCCGGCCGTACTGCTGCGCAGCAGGCTGGCCTGGGCGGTCGCCGCCTACTTCGGCACCCAGAGCATGGTGGCCTACATCATGTTCGGCTTCCTGCCCCAGATCCTCGTCGACGGCGGGCTCAGCGCGGGACAGGCCGGTCTGCTGCTGGGCGTCTTCACCGCGATCGGCATCCCGGTCTCGATGGCCGTGCCCGCGATCGCGGTGAGGTTCTCCGACCAGCGGCCCGTGGTGGCGGCGTTCGCGGCCTTCTACGTGGCCGGCTTCCTCGGCCTCTGGCTCGCGCCCGCCTCCTGGGCCTGGGCGTCCGCGGTGCTGGTGGGCATCGGGATGGGCTCCTTCCCGCTCGCACTGACCATGCTCGCCCTGCGCACCCGCACCCCCGAGGCCACCGCGGCGCTGTCCGCCTTCGGGCAGAGCGCCGGGTATCTCATCGCGGGCGCCGGCCCCCTGGTCGTCGGCGTGCTGCGCGAGGCGACCGGGGGCTGGACGGTCCCCTTCCTGCTGCTGTTCGCGGTGGTCGCCGTGCAGTCGGCCGCCGGCTGGTACGCCGGCCGCACGCGCTACCTGGAGGACGAGCGGCCGGCCCGCGCCCGCTGACCCGGCGGCCGGGGACCGCGCCTCCTCGGGGGCGGCGCGGACCCCGGCTGCCATCATGGAGATCATGCAGACCACTCAGTTCACGGCGTCGACACGGGTCACCTATCCGGCCGGGGGGACCCGGGGGCGCTCGGAGGTGGCGGCGGTCGTGCCGGTGGGGGACCGGTACGGGGTGGTCGTCGCCGAGACCCCCTTCCACCCGCTGGACCACACCTGGCCGGACCAGCCCGCCGACACCGGCACGATCGCCGGGCGGCCGGTGGGCGACTGCGTCACCGGGGCCGTGGAGCACGGCACGGACACCGTCCACCTCGGCGGGGACATCCCCGTGCGCCGGGGCACCCCCGGCTGGCACTGGCTGGTGGTGCACGTCACCGACGCGCCCCTGGAGGGCGAGGTCGAGCTGGAGGTGGACCCGGGGGTCCGCCGCTCCCTGTCGGCCGGGCACACCGCCTGCCACCTGTCCGCCCTCGCGCTCAACGCCGCGCTGTCCGGGCGCTGGCGCAAGGAGGCCCCCGCCGACGCGCTCGGCAACCCCGACTTCGACCAGGCGGCCATCACCGCCTCGCGGATCGTGCCCGGCGGCAGCCGCGACGTCTACCGCCTGGGCAAGTCGCTGCGCCGCAAGGGCTTCACCGCCGACGGGCTCGCCGAGGAGCTCCCGGAGATCGCCGCGCGGGCGGGCGAACTGCTCAAGGAGTGGGTCGCCGCCGACGCCCCGGTCTGGATCGACAGCCCGGGGCCCGAGCTGACCGCCCGCCGTACCTGGCACTGCGGCCTGCCCGGCGGGGAGGCGAGCATCCCGTGCGGCGGCACGCACCTGGCGCGCACCTCCGAGCTCGGCGCGGTCGCCGTCGCGCTGGAGCTGTCCGCCGACGGCTCCGAGCTGACCATGCGCACCACCACCGGCTGACGGCCGGGGCGGTCAGGCGGGCGCGGGCGCGCCGACCGCCCGCAGCGCGGACCGCGCCGCGGCCAGCGCGCTGTGCGTGGAGACCTCGCTGAGCAGGCCGGGGGCCGCGACCGAGTCGCCCGCCAGCCAGACGCCGCCGCCCCGGTCGATCGCCGGACGGTCCCGCCAGCAGGTGCCGGGCAGGTCCAGCGCGCCGGTACGGGCGCCGGCGACCGCCTCCCGCCGCCAGACCGTGCGCTCCCGCCAGCGGGGCAGGGCGCGATCGGCCAGGCGCTCCAGCCGGGCGAGCCCCCCGGCCTTCGACTCGCCCGCCCGCAGCGGCATCTGCAGCTGGGCGAGCGTGTGCCCGGCGGGGGCGAGCGTGCGGTCCACCAGGCCGTACTGCTCGGCGAACCCGCCCTCGTCCAGGTCGAAGACGGCGAAGGCGTCCCGGGGGCCGCGCACGAGGCCCAGGTCCAGCAGGACGGCCCGGCCGCTCTCCCAGCGCAGCGACCCGTCCCCGAGCAGGTTCCCGGCCGCCTCCAGCGAGGTGGCGATGATCACCGGGGTGTCCTCCGGGAGGCGGTCCACCCGCGAGCCGGTCTCGATCCGCACGCCGAGCCCCCGCGCGCGGGCGGCCATCCGGTCGATCACCCGCTGCCAGCCGCCGACGACGTAGCGGGGAGCCGGGTACTGCGGGGCGGCGGCCCGCAGCACCCGTTCCCAGACGAAGGCGGCCGACAGCCGCCCCGGGTCGGCGTCGAAGGTGATGACGCCGACGAGCCCGCAGGCCGCCCGCATCGCCTCCTCGCCGAAGCGCTCCGCGGCCCAGGTGCGGAAGTCCCGCTCCACCGGGGCCGCCGCCTTCCGCTTGGTCAGCGCGCTCACCAGCGGCCAGGGCGGCGTCAGGGCGAGGCGGCCGCCGTGCCGGAAGCGCACGCGGGCGAGCTCGCCGAGCGTCGGCCTGCGGAACGGCTGGACCAGCCCGCGGGCCGCCATCCAGCGCCACGGCGCACCGTCGGAGTAGAACACGTGCGGTCCGTCGTTGACGATGTACGGCGCCGCGGAGGAGCGGGCCCGGCCACCGAGGGACCGGTGGGCCTCGTGGAGGGTGACCCGCGCGCCGCCCTCGGCGCACGCGATGGCCGCGGTGAGCCCGGCGAGCCCGCCCCCGATGACTGTGATCTCTCGTCTCATGCCCTCACGACGCACCGGCGGCGGTCGTCCGTGACATCCGGCGTCGCGTCCGGCCTCCGGGGAGGGCGGTGGAACCGGGGAGCCGGGAGGAGGGCGGCGGAAAACCGTTTGCCGGGACGCGGCGCCGTACCGGAGCATGGCAGGCATGTTCCGGCACGCCCTCCTCGCAGCGCCCGCCACCGCGGGCGCCGCGGCGCGTGCCTCGATGCCCCTCGGCGGCGCGGAGCGCTGACCTCTTCCCGTGAGTCCGGGTGACCCGGCGGGGAGGGGTCGGCCGTACGCGCGGGTCACCGGGGAGACGAGCAGCGAAGGAAGGGAACATGGCCGGCAGGGCCGACCGGACCACAGGGTCCAAGAAGGTCTACACGCGCACCAAGCCGCACCTCAACATCGGCACGATGGGGCACGTCGACCACGGCAAGACCACGCTCACCGCGGCGATCACCAAGGTGCTCGGCGACCGGGGCGGCGCCGAGTACGTGCCGTTCGAGCGGATCGACCGGGCGCCCGAGGAGGCGGCCCGGGGCATCACCATCAACATCTCCCACGTCGAGTACGAGACCGCCACGCGGCACTACGCCCACGTGGACATGCCGGGCCACGCCGACTACGTGAAGAACATGATCACGGGGGCGGCGCAGCTCGACGGGGCCATCCTGGTGGTCTCCGCGCTGGACGGGATCATGCCGCAGACCCGCGAGCACGTGCTGCTCGCGCGGCGGGTCGGGGTCGAGCACGTCGTCGTCGCGCTCAACAAGGCCGACGGCGCCGACCCCGAGCTCGCCGACCTCGTCGAGCTGGAGCTGCGGGAGCTGCTCGACGAGCACGGCTACCCCGGCTCGCCCGTGGTTCGGGTCTCCGGCCTGCGGGCGCTGGAGGGCGACCCCGAGTGGACGGCCTCCGTCGGGCGGCTGCTGCAGGCGGTCGACGACCACGTGCCGGTGCCGGTCCGCTACACCGACGCGCCGTTCCTGCTGCCGGTGGAGAACGCGCTCACCGTCACCGGGCGGGGCACCGTGGTCACCGGGGCGATCGAGCGCGGCACGGTCGGGGTCGGCGACACCGTCCAGGCCGTCGGCCTCGGCGAGGGCTTCACCGCGGTGGTGACCGGGGTGGAGACCTTCGGCAAGACCATGGAGCGGGGCGAGGCCGGTGACAACGCCGCGCTGCTGCTGCGCGGGATCCGCCGCGACCAGGTGCGGCGCGGCCAGGTGCTGGCCGCCGTCGGCAGCCAGACGGCGCACCAACGCTTCACCGCCCGGGTCTACCTGCTGGCGGCCGCCGAGGGCGGGCGGAGCACGGCGGTCGCGACCGGGTACCGGCCGCAGTTCTACCTCCGCACGGCGGACGTGCCGGGCCGGATGGAGCTGCACGGGACGCCGAGCGCGCTGCCGGGGGAGACGGTCGAGGTGACCGTCGAGCTCGGCAGGCCGGTCGCGCTGGAGGCCGGGCTCGGCTTCGCGATCCGTGAGGGCGGCCGGACCGTGGGCGCGGGGACGGTCGTCGCGGTGCCCGGCTGAGCGCTCCGGCGGCTCGGCGGTGCCCGGCCGATCCTCCGGGGCCGGCGGTGCCCGGCCGAGCGCTCGGGGCGGGCCCGCACCCTTCGCGGGCGTTCCCTGGAGCGGCCTGCGGGCCGCCCGGTCCCCTCCGGTCCGTCACGCGGGCCGGGGAGGACCGAGCGGCGGCCGGGCCCGCCCGCCGGAGCCCCGGGACGGCCGGTGGTCCCCGGGGAGGGAGAGACGGGACAGCTTCTCCGGATTGGAGATCAGGTAGACCGTCCCGACCAGGCCGTCGCGGAGGAGGAGGGAGAACACCGTGATGGGCCGCCCGCCGGCGGTCGCCACGGCGGCCGGGGCGCCGTTCACGTCGGTGAACTCCACCGCGATGCCGTCCGGCGCCCGCACGCCCAGGGAGTCCAGGAACCGCCGGGCGCCCGCGTCGGTGGCGATCGCGGTGAGGAGGCGCGCGATCTTGAGGGGGCCCTCGACGGCCCGCAGCGGGGCCCTCGCCCTGCCGCCGCCGTCGGCCACCAGCGTGGCGTCGCCGGCGAGCATCGCGACCAGCCCGTCGAGGTCGCCGTCGACGCACGCGCCGATGAAGCGCTCGGTGATCCGGCGCCGGCTCGCCCGGTCCGCGTCGAACCTCGGCCGCCGCTCGCCGACGTGCCGTCTGGCCCGGTGCGCGAGCTGGCGGACCGTCGCCTCGGAGCGGCCGATCGCCTCGCCGATGTCCGCGTACGGCAGGCCGAACGCCTCCCGGAGCACGAACACCGCGCGCTCCAGCGGCGAGAGCGTCTCCAGCACCACCAGCAGCGCCAGCTCCACCGACGTGGTCAGCTCCACCCGCTCGGCCACGTCGGGCACCCGTCCCGCCGGGTCGGCGGTCACCGGCTCGGGCAGCCACGCTCCGACATAGGACTCCCGGCGGGCCCTGATCCGCCGGAGCCGGTCGATGGACAGGCGGGTGGTGACCCGGATCAGGTAGGCCCGGTCGTCCTCGACGGCGGAGGTGTCCGTGCCGGACCAGCGCAGCCACGCCTCCTGGACGACGTCCTCGGCGTCCGCGACGGTGCCCAGGATCCGGTAGGCGACGCCGGTCAGCAGGTCGCGGTGTTCCTCGAAGCGTTCGACGGCCATGAACACACAGACGTACCACGGCCGCTCCCGCGTGACATGCCCGGCATCTTCCCCGCCGGGAGACGGTGGCGCGAGGCGGGTCCGGAGTGGGCTAGTATTTCTCTGCGTCGCAAGGGGCTATGGCGCAGTTGGTAGCGCGCTTCCATGGCATGGAAGAGGTCTGGGGTTCGAATCCCCATAGCTCCACGCGGGGCCGTCGCCGAAACGGCCCGAAGAGGATTGACGAGATCCCGTCCGATCACCCGATCGGGCGGGATCTCGTCGTTCTCCGGGCCGGTGCGCCCGCCCCGCGCAGCCGTGGCCCGGCGGCCCCGTCCTCACCGGTTCAGCGGTGCGCGATCCCGCCCGGTCCCGCGGTGCGCGGCCGGAGTCCGGGCGTCGACGCGGTAGCCGCTGGCCTGGGTCTCGAAGAGACGGGCGTAGCCGCCGCCCGCGGCGACGAGGTCGTCGTGGGTTCCCCGCTCGACGATCCTCCCGTCGCGGAGCACCACGATGAGGTCGGCGTCCCGGATCGCGCCGAGCCGGTGCGTGACGAGCAGGCTGGTGCGTCCCGCCCGGTGCTCGCGCAGCCGCCGGTGCACCTCGTGCTCGGCCTGCGCGTCGAGCCCCGAGCTGGGCTCGTCGAGGACGAGCAGGTCGCGGTGCCCGCGCACCAGCGCGCGGGCCAGGGCCACCCGCTGCCACTGGCCTCCGGAGAGCACCACCCCGGCGTCGTCCTCCGGGCCGAGGAAGATCCGGCTCAGCAACGTGTCGTATCCCTGCGGCAGGGCCCGCACGACCTGGTCGGCCCCGGACAGCTCGGCGGCGTTCTCGATCCTGGCCCGGTCGGACATCGCCTCGACCTCGCCGACGCCGATGTTCTCCGCTGCGGTGAGGTCGTAGCTCATGTAGTCCTGGAAGAGCACGCCCATCCTGGCGCGCAGCTCGGCCGGAGGCACGTCGCGGATGTCCACGCCGTCCCAGAGGATCACCCCGCGGGACGGGTCGTAGAAGCGGCACAGCAGTTTGATCAGCGTGCTCTTCCCCGCCCCGTTGAGCCCCACCAGCGCGACCGACGCGCCGCAGGGGATCGTCAGGTCGACGCCGCGCAGCACCCACGGATGGCTCTCGCCGTACCGGAACCACACGTCGCGGAGCTCGATGCCGCGCCGGAGGGCGGGCAGCGCGACCGGCCCGCGCGGTGAAGGGAGGTCGTCGGAGAGCGACATCACCCGCTCGTGGTGATCGAACAGGAGCAGTGCGTGGCTCGCGTTGGCCGCGTTCTCCACGGTCGCCACCAGGGCGGCCTGGGTGCCGGCCACGGCGGCGGCGAAGGCCGTGACGTCGCCCAGCGTCAGCCGCCCGGTCAGGGCCAGGTGCACCGCCCAGACCAGTCCCGCGCCGCTGACCAGGGCGGACAGCGCCGCCAGCGCCGACTGCGTGAGCGCCTCCCGCCCGTCCAGCCGCCGCTCGGCCGCCTGCATCGAGGTGAGCTCGCCGATGACCCGGCGCCGGAGGAAGTCGCCGAGCCCGAAGAGCCGCACCTCCTTGGCGGCCTCCACGTCGGTGATCAGCGAGGAGTAGAAGATCTGCCGCCGGGCCGCCGCCGACTGCCCGGCGATCATCTTGACCCGCCGCTTCTCCAGGGACATCCTGGCGGCCAGGACGGGCAGCGCCGCGACGGCCACCAGCCCGGCCATCAGGGGGCTCATCACGGCCAGCGCGCCGAGGAGCCCGATCAGGGTGATGACGTTGCGGCAGAGATCGAACAGGCCCGAGGTGACCGGGCCCATCGCGCCGCCGGTGGCCTGGGCGGCCATCCGCAGCTCGTCGAGGAAGGCCGGATCCTCGAACCGCGACAGTCCCTGGAATCCGTTCACCCTCGTGTACAGGCGGTCCTGCAGCAGAAGGTCGAGCCGGCGGTCCGACTCGGCCCGCAGATAGGCGGTGACGTGCGGCAGCACCCCGGCCGCCAGCCCCAGCGCGACGAGCCCGGCGACCGGTGCCGGCACCCGGTCCGCGGGGCCCGCCACCAGCCCGTCGACGAGCAGCTTGGTCACCCACACGGTACCCGTGGGCAGCAGTCCGGCCACGACGGTGACCGCCAGCTGGGACGCCGCCAGCGCGGGTCCCGCGCGCAGGCACAGCGACCCCAGGGCGGCGGCCCGGCGCACCCCTCCCGCGGTCATGCCGTCGTCGCGGCGGCGAGCCCGGCGAGCTCCGTGTCCGCGGCCACGACCCTGCCCTCCGGGTCGGCCCGCAGGAACGTGGGGAACGCCTCCACGCCCAGGGCGTGCGTGAGACGGCCGGCCTCCTCGCCCGTGATCACACTCGACACGCCGCCGACCACGGCGGCGAGCTCGCCGGCCTTCGCGCCGTCGCCGTTGACGACCGCCAGGGCGGGCTGCCCCTCCGCCGCCTCGGCGAACTGCGGCGCGCGCTCGTGACACGTGTCGCAGCCGACGTCGAAGAAGCCCACCAGGCGCGCACCCGCCGCGGCCTCCGGCAGCGTACGGCCGACCAGCACGCCGGGGTCGTACGGCATGAACGCCGAACGCCCGGACAGGCGCTCCAGCTCGGCGGCGTGCTCACGGAGCCGGCGGAGCAGACCCAGGGTGACAAGCAGGTTGAGCAGGCACAGCAGGCCGAAGAACACGACGGCGGCGACCAGGAAAGGCATCGGTCATCCTCACTTCAGACGGTGAACAGCTCCATCAGGTCGTCGAGGCGCACCACGAGCAGCGCACCCACGCCGGCCGCGGCGATCGCCAGGGCGACACCGGCCGGATGCGGCGCGGACGCGCCGGCGGCGGCCCAGGCGGCGAGCCCGGCGCAGCCGAGGGCGGCCAGGACGAGGTTGCGCACCACGTGCACCCGGCCGAGCGGCGCGGCGGAGGCGCCGAAACACCGGCACGGCACCCGCCGCCCCCGGCGCAGCGCGGCGAGGACGCCGCCGGTCAGGACGGCGAGCGTCCCCACGGCGGCCGCGAACCCCACGGGTACGGCCGGCGGCCACGCCAGCAGGAGGACGGCCGCAGCCTCGGCGGCCGTCAGCGCGTACGCGGCCGCCGCGGACGCCCGTCGCGGGAGAACGCCGAGGACCGCGATGGAGGACACGAACTCGCCGAACGCCGCGCGGCCGCGGACCTTCCCCGCGACCGCGACCGCGAAGACGACGGCCAGCAGGGCCCGGCACGTGATCATGAGATACAGCACGTCTCCACCTCGCACCGGGTCTGGCGGCGGGCACCGCCGCCAGACCCGCGTGTCCTACCTAGGCGCCGCAGATCCTGAACGCGTAGCAGGCCCCGCAGCGGGTCTTTCCACCGGCGGTGGTGCAGAGCTTCCGGAAATCGGAGCGCTCCCTGCAGTAGCAGTGGACGTACCACTCCGCGGCCGCCTTCGCGGACGCCTTGGGGACCAGCCGGTCGAGAATCCGATCGCCGAGCCTGCTGAGAACGGCATTCATGGATTCACTCCTTTCGTAGCGATGCGGTCAGCCGAAACTATGCGAGGGGCGTACAGCACCCCGTACAGCCGCGCTACAGCCGGGTGGTGAGCAGCCTTTCCAGCACCGGGTCGGGCCGCGTCGCCGGATCGGAGAGGAGCTCCGCGGCCTCGGCGGCGTCCGCCTCGGCGCACGGGTCGCCGAGGGCCGCCCGTGCTCTGGAGAGCTGGCGGAGGCAGGCGGCGCGGCCGTACGCGTCACCGGTCCTGGCGGCCAGTTCGAGGGCGCGGCCCAGGTCCGCTGCGGCCGCGGCGGGATCGCCCCGCCGCAGATGGATCTCGGACCTGCTGAGCAGCACCTCCCACTGGTCCTCCCGGTTGCCGACCTCCTCGCAGCGGGCCAGCGCCTCCGCCAGCACCTCCAGCGCCTCGTCCCACTGGTCGAGCAGGCAGTGGGCGCGGCCGAGCCCGGCCAGCGTGATGCTCTCGCCGTACAGGTCGCGATCGGCCCGCCGGATGGACAGGCACCGTTCGAAGCGGTCCACCGCCTCGGCGTACCGGCCCAGCCGGAGCAGGACCTCGCCCAGGTTGTGCGCGACCAGCCCGACGCGGTTCGACCCGTGCGTCTCGAGGACCAGCAAGCCCGCGCCGATGTGGCCGAGGGCCGCGTCGAGGTCTCCGGTCTGCATGCACAACCAGCCGAGGTTGTGCAGCGCCATCCCCTCCTGTCCCGGATCGCCCACGTCACGCCAGAGGCCGAGCGCCCGGCTCAGGGCGTCGTGCGCGGCCTCGGTCCGGCCGGACCTCCACTCCACCAGTCCCAGCGTCGCCAG
This sequence comes from Planomonospora alba, assembly GCF_039534085.1. NCBI lineage: Bacteria > Bacillati > Actinomycetota > Actinomycetes > Streptosporangiales > Streptosporangiaceae > Planomonospora > Planomonospora alba. The sequence goes on along the minus strand of NZ_BAAAUT010000032.1, from coordinate 33,311 downwards.
CGTGGACGCCTCCGCGGCGCGGTCGCCGTCCCGCCGCGCGACCTCGATGGCGAGCCGCGCGACGGTCTCCAGCTCCCGCCAGTAGCCGTTCTTCATCATGACGGCCCTGATCAGGTTCATCAGTTCGGCGGCGAAGCCGCTCCGTCCGCTCTTCTCCGCCTGTACGGCCGCCGCCACCAGGCAGGGCAGCTCCGTGTCCAGCCACCGCACCGCGGCGGCGAGGCCCTGCGGGTCCGCACCGGGCGGGGAGGCGTCCCCTCCGGAGGACACCAGGTGCGGCTGGAGCAGACCCTGGAGGCGGCGGCAGCGGTCGAGGTACCGGTCCAGGGCCCGCCCGACCGCCCGCGCGCGCTCCTGCGGCGTGTCGTGGAGGACGGTCAGCTCCGCGGCGAAGAGCCGCAGCAGATCGTGCATGCGGAACCGGCCGCCGCCGACCGGTTCGAGCAGCCGCGCCTCGGTCAGCTCGTCGAGCGCGGCCTCCGCCGTCGTCTCGTCGGCATCGGTCAGCGCGGCGGTGGTCTCCACCCCGGCCTCGGGCACCTCCAGGACGCCGAGCATGCGGAAGGTCGCCTTCGCGGTGCTCGTCAGCGTCCCGTACCCGACCTCGAAGCAGGTCCGCACCCGCAGATCGGCCGTCTGGAGCTCGTCCAACCGCCGCTGCCGGTCGGCCAGCCGTTCGGCGAACCGGGCGAGGGACCAGTCGGGGCGGGCCGCCAGCCGGGCGCCGGCGACGCGCAGCGCCAGCGGGTGGTGGCCGCACCAGCGGGCGATCTCCACGGCCGCCCCCGCCTCGGCGGCCACCCGCTCCGGACCGGTCAGCGACTCCAGCAGGCGCACCGACTCCGCCTCGTCGAACATGCCGACGGCGACGGGCACGGCGTCGACGGTGGTCAGCGGGGCGCGGCTGGTGATCAGCACCGCGCAGCCGCCGCCCGCCGGCAGCAACGGCGCCACCTGGGCGGCGCCGACGGCGTTGTCGAGGACGACGAGGACCCGCCGGTCGGCCAGCAGCGACTGGTAGCGGGTGGCCGCCTCGGCAGGCACCGCCGGGACGACGCCGGGCGGCACCCCCAGCGCGCGCAGGAAACGGCCGAGCACCTCGGCCGGCCGCAACGCGGCGAGGCCGGGGGTGGACCCCTGGAGGTCCACGTACAGCTGGCCGTCGGGATAGCGGTCGGCCGCGCCGTGCGCCGCCTTCAGGGCGAGCACCGACTTGCCCGCGCCGCCGGGACCGTGCAGCGTCACCACCGGCGGGTCCGCCGCGCCGTGCAGGACGGCGCGCAGCCGGGCCAGCTCGGCCGAGCGGCCCACGAACACCGTGGGGGCCCGGGGGAGCAGGCGCGGACGCGGGTGCCCGCCGCCGACGGGGACGGCGGCGGCGACGCGGTCGGCCACCGGCAGGTCGGTGTCCCTGCGCAGGATCGCCTGGTGCAGCCGGCGCAGCTCCGGCCCGGGATCGATGCCCAGTTCGTCGGCCAGGACCCGGCGGGCGGCCCCGAACGCGTCCAGCGCGCCGGCCGCGTCGCCGCCGCGGTACAGGGCCACCATGAGCCGGCCGTGCAGCCGTTCCCGCAGCGGATGTCTCCCGATCACCTCGCGCAGCCGCGCGGCCGCCGCCGCGTTCCTGCCGAGCGCGAGCTGGAGGTCCGCGTGCTCTTCCACCACGCTCAGGTAGTGGTCGGTGAGGCGGGCGGCCACCTCGCGCAGGGTGGGCCCCGGCGGCACGTCCTCGGCCACCGGCCCGTCCCACAGCTGCAGGGCCCGGGCGAAGGACTCCTCCGCGGTGCTCAGGTCGCGCCTGGCCAGCGCTCGGCGGCCGCGCGCGGACAGCGCCTCGAACTCGAGGAGGTCGAGCTCCTCCGGTCCCGCCCGCAGCAGGTATCCGGCGTCCGAGGTGACCAGCCGGTCCTCCTCCGGCAGCAGCCTGCGCAGCTGCATGAGGTAGGTGCGCAGGTTCGCCGCCGCCGAGCGGGGCGGCCGGTCGTCCCACACCTCCGCCACCAGCGACCTGGCCGGGACGACATGACCCGCCCGGACCAGCAGCATGGCCAGGACGGTGCGCTGCTTGGGCGCCGTGATCCTGACCGGCGATCCGCCGACCTGGATCCGCAGCGGGCCGAGAAGCCGAAACCGCACGACGCGTCCGCCTACAGCGGTGATCCGCCCAACCGGCGCAGGGCGACGCCGAGCAGGCGGTCGGCGTCGAAGAACCCGCGCTGCCGGGAGTCGACGCTGTCGGCGTTGTCACCCAGGACGACCAGCGCGCCCTCGGGCACCCGGGCCGCGCCGCCGCCGATCCCCGGCGGCACCGGGTCTCCGGGCAGCGCGACGGCGCGCTTGATGTTCCACCGCGTGCCGTCCGGGCCCTGCGATCCGAGCTCCGCGGGGGTGAACGGCGGTTCGAGGACGACCACGTCACCCGCCCTGACCCGGTCGATCCGGAGTCTGCGCACCAGAACCCGATCGCCGTCGGACAGCGTCGGGGCCATGCTCGTCCCCTCGACCGTGACCACCACGTAGCGTCTTCGCGCCCACAGGGCACCGGCCACCGCCGCCAGCGCCAGCCCACCGATGATCGGTTTCAAGGACTTCCCCAATGGTCGGCCCCGGAAAGGGCGGGACTTTCCGCGAAACGATCTACGGTGGGGCGTTCGCCTGTCAAGGCACGGCGCGCTCCGGGGCGCACCCGCGGGGAACCGTCATCCCGCGGGCCGGCGTGCCCGCCTCACCTCGCGGTCGATCGCCCAGGCGTCGGCCACCGGGCCCACATGCCCGAGCTTGTCGGGGTTGATCACCGAGTGGATCGTCTGGATCCGCCCGTCGAGCACGTCGAGCGCCAGGGTGTGGAGCACCCCGCCGTCCCGGTCGCGGAAGACCGCGCCCGGCTGGCCGTTGACCTCGCGCTGCTCGAACGTCACGCCGGCCAGGGCCATCCGGGGGAAGGCGGAGGCGAGCAGCCGGGCCACGTTCCGGGCGCCGGCGACGGCCCTGGCCGGCTGCGGGGCCTTGCCGCCGCCGTCGGCGACCATCGACACGTCGGCGGCCAGGAGGTTCCGCAGGCCGGCGACGTCGCCTTCGCGGAGGGCGTCGAAGAACCGCGACGCGAGCTCCTCCCGCTCTTCGCGGTCCGCCTGGAAGCGGGGCCGGCCCGCGGCCACATGGCGCCGTGCCCGCACCACCAGCTGGCGGCACGCCGCCTCCGAGCGCCCCACGGCCGACGCGACCTCGGAGAAGTCGAAGCCGAACACCTCCCGCAGCACGAAGACCGCCCGTTCGAGCGGGGACAGCCGCTCCAGCAGCACCAGTGCGGCCATCGACAACGAGTCGGCCAGCTCCGCCGACCGCTCCGGGTCCTGGTAAGGGTCGGTGAGCAGCGGCTCGGGGAGCCACGGCCCGGCGTACTCCTCCCGCCGGACGCGGGCCGAGCGCAGCACGTCGATCGAGATCCGGGTCACCGCCGCCGACAGGAACGCCTTGGCCGACCTGGGTTCGGCCGGGGTGGTCTCGAAGCGCAGCCAGGTCTCCTGGACCGCGTCCTCGGCCTCGCTCACGCTGCCCAGGATCCGGTAGGCGATCGAGAACAACAGCGGTCGCAGCTCCTGGAACTCCTCGGTCCTGCTCATGCCGCTCCTCCTCCGAAGGGCCGGGGGGCCGAAGCGGCCCCCCGCGACGAACGCCGCAACCGCGGGACGGACCGGGTCCGGCGCCACGGACGACGCGAGGTCCATCGCCCACTCCCTGAGCGAGGATCGCCTGCACCGCTCTAGACGAGACAGCGACCCTGTCAGTGACATCTCCGGCCACCCGGTGCGTGCGGCCCCCTCCGTTCCCGGACTCTCCGGAGGCCGGAGCGGACCACGGTAGGTTGTCCTGAATGACAGCGAATACCGGCCATCGGGACCCGTGGGAGAACGGGTCACCGGTCGAGCTGCGCACGGCGCGGCTCCTGCTGCGGCCCTGGCGCGCCTCGGACCTGGAGCCCTTCGCCGAGCTCAACGCCGACCCGGAGGTCATGGAGCACTTCCCCGCCCCGCTCAGCCGGGAGGAGAGCGACGCGTTCGCCACCGCGACCGCCGAGGCGATCGTGCGGCAGGGGTGGGGCCGCTGGGCCCTGGAGGTCTCCGCGACCGGTGAGTTCATCGGCTTCACCGGCCTGCACCGGCCGGCCTTCGAGGCCCACTTCACGCCCGCCGTGGAGGTCGCCTGGCGGCTGGGCCGCCGCTCCTGGGGGAAGGGGTACGCCACCGAGGCGGCCGCCGCCGCGCTCGACTTCGCCTTCGACCGCCTGGGCCTGGACGAGGTGGTGTCGTTCACCGCCACCACGAACCTGCGCTCCCGCGCCGTCATGGAGCGCCTGGGGATGACCCGCGACCCCGCCGAGGACTTCGACCACCCCGCCCTGCCGCCCGGCCACCGGCTCCGCCGCCACGTGCTGTTCCGGCTCCCCGCCGCGCACCGGGGCCCGGCCCGGCGGATGGCCCCCACCACGAGCGGCGCAGGAAGCGAGGATCTGGGATGACGGACATCCGGACGCAGGAGCAGGCGCACACCCGTGCGGTCGACGCCTTCATCGCCGCGGCCAACACCGACGATCCGGAGCGGCGGGCCGTGCTGCTCGGCAGGGCGCTCACCGCGGACGTCGTGTTCTGGGGCCCGCTGGGGCGCGGCGTCGGCCGCGGCGCGGTGGAGGACTTCATCACCGAGGTGGTGCGCAACCACCCGGCGGGACGGTGCCGGATGGTGCGCACGACACGGGTGGACGCGCCGCAGGAGTGGGCCCGCTTCGGCTGGCGTTTCGAGACCGGTGACGGCGACCCCCTGCTGTCGGGCGTCGACGTGGTGCACGTCACGCCTGCCGGCGACATCGACGAGATCGTGGTCTTCGCGGGACCGCTGGAGTGAGGCCGCGGCGCGCGGCTCCCGGCTAGAGCGGGGCGTCCTGGTCCCGCAGCGTCTCCAGGACCGGCGCGTACATGCGGGTCTTGATGGTGCCGAGGGTGCGGCCCGCCTTGGCCGCGTGGGCGCGGGCGATCTCCAGGGCGCTCGGCCGTACGGCGTCCTCGTCCACCGCGTGGTCGACGATCCCGGCGGCGAGCGCGTCGTGGCCGCCGTAGCGGCGGGCGGTGGTCATGGCCTCGTGCGCGGTCCGCGGGGCCAGCCGGGCCTGGATGAGCGCGGACATGCCCGGGGTGAAGGGGATGTCGATCTCGGCCTCGGGCAGGCACCAGAAACCCCGGTCGGCGCGCATCACGCGGAAGTCGTGGGCCAGGGAGAACATGGCGCCGGCCGCGAAGGTGTGCCCCTGCAGGGCCGCCACGGTGACCAGCGGCAGGCTCAGCGTCCGCGCGAAGAGCTCGTGGACGGCGGCGACGTAGCCGGTCATCCGGTCGGGGTTGGCGCCCAGCCACTCCAGGTCCAGGCCGTTGGAGAAGAACTTGCCGGTCGCGGCGGTCACCAGGGCCCGTGCCCCCTCCGCCTTCTCCACCTCGTCCAGCGCGGCGTTGACGGAGGCGATCCAGTCGGGGTGGAAGCGGTTCTCCGTGTCCCCGAGGTCGAGGACGAAGACGTCGTCCTGGCGGTCGAGCGTGGGCATGGCGGCTCCTTCACGAGGATCGGTCGGGCCGCGGCCGCGGCGCGTGGCCGGGGCCGCCGTCCCCCGTACGGCGGGCGGCCCGCGCCGGACGGGGCCGGCGGGACCTACGGGTTCTGCGTGGGCACTCATGCTACTGGTCGGTAACCTTGATCGGCATCGTACCGGGAGACGGCCCGCCTGCCCGCCCCCCCACCTGGGCTCCCGGGCCGGGAACGCCGTACCGGCCGCGGATCCCGCGTTTGGAGCCCGCGGCTCCGGGAAGCCGTCGGCCGTCCCGGCGGCGGTAGGTGACAGGAGGACGGCCATGCTGCGGAAGCGGCCACGGATCGGCACGGTCGCGGTGGTCGCCCACCGGAAGAAGTCGCTCGGCGGAGGACTGGACGAGCTGCGCCGGCTCCTGGCCGACGAGGGCGTGGGCGAACTGCTCTGGTACGAGGTGCCCAAGAGCAAGAAGGCGCCCAAGAAGGTGAAGAAGGCGCTCAAGGCGGGTGCCCGGCTGCTGCTGGTGTGGGGCGGCGACGGCATGGTGCAGCGGTGCGTGGACGCGGCCGCGGAGTCCGGGGTGCCCGTCGGCATCATCCCGGCCGGTACGGCCAACATGTTCGCCCGCAACCTCGGCATCCCCGAGGACCTGCCGGAGGCGGTGCGGATCGCCTTCCACGGGCGGGAGCGCCGACTGGACCTGGGCCGGGTCAACGGGGAGCACTTCGCGGTCATGGCCGGAGCCGGGTTCGACGCGGAGATGATCAAGGATGCCGACCGGGGGCTGAAGGAGCGGATGGGCCGGGCGGCCTACTTCTGGACCGGCCTGCGGCACGTCCGCGGGGACCTCGTGCCGATGAAGATCAAGGTCGACGGGGCGAAGTGGTTCGACGGTGAGGCCAGCTGCGTGCTGTTCGGCAACGTCGGCACGATCACCGGCGGCATCGAGGCGTTCGACGACGCGCGGCCGGACGACGGCTGGCTGGAGGTCGGCGTGACCACGGCGAAGGGGCCTGTCCAGTGGGCCCGCACGCTCGGCCGGATGAGCGTCGGGCGCTCCGACTCCTCGCCCTTCGTCCGGATGACCCGGGCGAGGAGGATCACCGTCAAGTTCGGCGCGCCCATGGCCTACGAGCTCGACGGCGGCGCCAAGGGCACCGTCACCGAGCTGCGGGCCGAGGTCGTCCCCGGCGGCCTGACCCTCCGCGTCCCCGCACCCGGGGACGCCGGTGACGCCGGGGACGCGGAGGAGCCCGGCGTCACGCCGGGGTGACCGCCATCTGCAGCTCCGTCACCCAGCGCGCCTCGTCCGGCGGGCAGTCGAGGTAGACCTCGCGTGCGAGGCCGACGGCCCGGTGGCCGTTCTCCTCGACCCAGTGGGCGAGGGCCTGGAAGGTCGGGCCGACCTCCTCCATCGGACCCCGGTGGACGACCGTGGCGGCCGTGCCGATCTCCGGCAGGTCCACGACCGCGAAGTCGTAGTCCTCCTGCGGCTCCACCGCGACCTGCATGCCGGCGTGCACGACGACCGTGCCGTCCTCCGCGGGCTCGTAGTAGGCGACGCCCGGACCGGTGATCGCGACCCCGGCGCGCTCCAGCCGCGCGCACAGCTCGTGGTAGAGCGGCTGGATGACCGGGCCGACGTCCTCGGTCTCGTAGCTGGCCGCCACCGCGGACAGTTCCGCGACGCGGACCGGCGCGACCCGCTTGACCAGCACTTCCTCGGTGCTCATACGCCCTTCCCTCTCGATCGTGCGGAGTCTCGCCTCCACCCGGAGCAACCGGGCGGTGTCGGCCGCGATCCGCTGCGCCAGCTCCGCGCGGCGCAGCCGTACCATGCCGTGCAGTTCCTCGGCGCTCACCCGCTCGTCGAGGATCGCGGCCACCTGCTGCAGGGTGAAGCCGAGGTCCTTCAGCGCGATGATGCGGTTGAGGCGCGAGAGCTGGGCGGCCTGGTAGTAGCGGTAGCCGCTGGCCGGGTCGACGTGGGCGGGCCGCAGCAGCCCGAGCGCGTCGTAGTGGCGCAGCATCCGCACCGACACGCGGCCGAGCTGGGCGAAGTCTCCGATGGTGAACATGGCTCTTCCAGGTGTAGGGCCTGACACGGTGTCAGACTCAAGGCCGCCGGGGCGCCGTCCCGGGCCCGCGTCCGGTCCGCACCGTAACGCGGGCGGCGGACGGCGGACGCGGGCGGCGGGTGGCCGGTGCGATAACCGGTTGGTGTGCGCCGGGGGAACGGGCAGCATGGCGGCATGCCACTGCGCTTCCATGAGATCGCCGAGGGCGGTCACCGCATCCTGAACCCGTTCACCGACGAGAAACTGGCGCTGCTCGGCGAGGTCGCCCGGCTCCGCCCCGGCATGCGCCTGCTCGACCTGTGCTGCGGCAAGGGCGAGATGCTCTGCCGGTGGGCCGCCGAGCACGGGATCGAGGGGGTGGGCGTCGACATCAGCGAGGTCTTCCTCGACGCGGCGCACGAGCGGGCCGTGGAGCTCGGCGTGGCCGGGCGGATCCGCTTCGAGCGGGGGGACGCCGGAGCCTACCGGGCCGAGCCGGGCGCCTTCGACGTGGTCTCCTGCCTGGGCGCGACCTGGATCGGCGGCGGGGTGGAGGGGACGGTCAAGCTCATGCTCCCCGCGCTGGCCGAGGACGGGATCCTCCTCGTCGGCGAGCCGTACTGGACCGAGGAGCCGCCCGCCGCGGCGCGTGCGGCGTTCGGCTTCGGGCCGGACGACTTCACCTCGCTGGCCGGGACGTTCGACCGGTTCGAGGCGGCCGGGACGGAGGTGCTGGAGATGGTCCTGGCCGACCCCGACAGCTGGGACCGGTACGCGGCGAGCCAGTGGTGGACGGTGAGCGACTGGCTGCGGGCCAACCCCGGCGACCCCGACGCGGCGGAGATGCGCGCGTTCCTGGAGCGCGCCCGCCGCTCCCACGTCGAGTACGGCCGGCGCTACCTGGGCTGGGGCGTCTTCGTGCTGCGCCGCCGTTGACGGTTACCGGCGAGTAAGGTTAGGTTCGACATACCGGCCGGTCGGTTCAAGGCTGTGCCCGTCCGGGGTGCGGCGCCCCCGGCCGGAGGAGCCCGCTCCGCCGACTCCTGGAGGCAGGATGACCGACGTCCAGCTCGCCCGGCAGGCCTGGCGCCGCCTGGAGCCCGTCCACGCGATGATCTACTTCGCCCGCGAGGCCGCCGAGCGCTACGCCGCGCTGGGCCTCGGTGAGCGGGCGGGCTACTTCGCCTCCCGTTCGGCGGCGTTCGGCGCCGCCTCGCCCGACCTCGTCATCGCGACCTTCTACAACTTCTGCCCCGACCTCGTGCGTGCCTCGCTCCCGGCGGCCTGGGAGAAGACGACCCCCGCCGAGGTGCTCCGGGCCCGCTACGAGGCGGCCGAGGCCGCGCTGCGCCGGGCCGGGATCCACGAGCTGCCCGGCCTGGCCGAGACGGCCGCGCTGGCCAGGCGGGCGGCCGAGCGCGCCTGCGAGCACCCCCAGGGCCGCCCGCTGTTCGCCGCGCACGCCACGCTGCCGTGGCCGTCCGGCCCGCTGATGGAGCTCTGGCACGCCCAGACGCTGCTGCGCGAGTTCCGGGGCGACGGGCACGTCGCGACCCTGCTCGCCGAGGGGGTCGGCCCGCTGGAGGCGCTGGTCCTGCACGCAGCCGAGGGGACCGCTCCGGCGGTCTTCCTCAAGGTCAGCCGGGCCTGGCCCGCGCAGGAGTGGCTGGCGGCGGAGGAGTCGCTGCGCGAGCGCGGGCTGCTGGCCGGCGACGAGCTCACCCGGGAGGGGCGGGCGCTGCGCCGGCGGATCGAGGAGCGCACCGACGAGCTGGCCGCCCCGGCCTACGGCGCGCTCGCGGACGGCGAGCTGGCCCGCCTGGCCGAGCTGGCCCGCGCCTTCGGCCGCCGGGTGGTCGACGCGGGCCTGCTGAACATCGGCGGCTGACCTGCCCGAGCCGGGTCCGGGCCGGCCGCTCCCACCGGAGCGGTCAGCCGGTCGCGGCGGGATCGGCGACCTGCCCGGTGAAGAGCGGGACCATCGTCGGCCGGTGGAGCACCGCGAAGGCGAACGGCCGGTCCGCGCGGACCTCCACCTCGGCGGGCGGCGGAGCGGAGAGCCGGAACGCCAGACCGGTGACGGCCGCGGCCTCGGTGCCCCACTCGTCCACGGTGACGTCCGCGCCGTGGACCGCCCGGTCGAGGACGAGGCCGTCGGCGATGCCGGAGTAGCCCCGGCCGCGCAGGCCGAGCCCCTCCAGCGCGGGCCCCAGCTCCAGCGCGGTGGAGAAGTCCCAGCGGGGCAGGGCGAGCCGGATCCGGGTCGGCCTCATCCCGTCGCGCACCCGGGTGAGCTCCCCCGGGGCCAGCCGGTCGGCGGGGGCGCCGCCCGGCGCGGGCAGCAGGACCCACATGGCCAGCCCGCCGCCGGCGTAGGCCAGCTCGACGGCCTGCCAGCCGGGCCCGCTCGCGTAGGGCAGCTCCGCCTCCAGGCGCATCAGGTCCGTGCGCACCGCCGTGCCGTCGGCGCGGGTGAAGGCGGCGCCGGGCTCGGGCGGGTCGGTGAACGGCACGGCCCACCCGGCCCTCAGGTAGAGGGCGCTCGCGAGGACCAGCCGCGTCCCGGGATCCAGCCGGTCGACGACCTTCGTGATCCGCCCGGCGGTCCGCTCCCCGGCCCAGGCGTTGATCACCTCGGCGGCGTCCGCGGCGAAGTCCACCCGGTGCGCGCCGGTGCCGTACCGGGCGGTGAGCACGCGCAGGAACCCCTCCCGGACGGTCAGGTCCCCGGCGGCGAACAGGCCGCCGGCGAGGCGGACGACCGGGGGTTCCGGGTCCTGCGGCGCGTCCCGCTCCGGGGCGGGGGGGACCTCACCGGTCCCGGCGACCACCCGGGCCAGCGTGCCGAACGCCGCGTGCGGCCCCTCCGGCGGGAAGCCGAAGACCTCGTCCAGCTCGGCCCCGGTGGCCGGGTCCGCGCCCGCCCGGGCCATGCCGTACGCGTAGGCGATGCCCAGCGGGGACAGCACGGTGTTGGCACCGGGCTCCGCGACCGCGGCGAGCAGGGCGTGGCCGAAGGCCGCCAGGCCCGGCTGGAGGTTCGCCACCGGAGGCCCCGGCTCCGGTCCCGCGTAGGACTCCCGTGCCGCCCCCCGCGCGGTGACCGGCCCGGGGGCCGGGCGGCGTCCGGGTCCGCAGGCGCGGCACGCCGCCGCGAGGGCGGCCAGGGCGGGCAGGGCGATGGCGAGCGTGCGTCGGCGCATGTCCTCTGCAACGTGCCCGGCGGCCGTACGGTTCACGGATGCGGGCGCGGGCGCGGCGGCCGTACGGTTCACCGGCGCGGGCGCGGGCGCGGGCGCGGTACGGTCGCGGCTGCGGCTGCGGCTGCGGCTGCGGCTGCGGCGCTCAGACCGTGTACGCGGCGAAGACGGGGAACGGCAGCAGGGCGCGGACCGGGGTGCGCCGCATCGTCCGGCCGGGGAAGCGCTCCCGTACGGCCTGCGCCAGCCTCCCGGCGGAGACGAACCGGAAGTCGTAGACCCACAGCGCCCCCTCCGGCCGCAGCACCCGGGAGAACTCGGCCACGGCGCGCTCCACCCGGTCCCAGTGGTGCATGCTCAGCGTCGAGACGACCAGGTCGAACCGGTCGTCCGGGTAGGGCAGCTCGGCCACGTCGGCCACGTCCAGGGTGATCCGGTCCTCCAGCGCCGCGGCGCGCACGTGGCGGCGGCCGATCGCGATCATGTCCTTCGACAGGTCCACGCCGGTCAGCCGGAGGTCCGGACGGACCCGGGCGAGTTCCAGGAGCAGGTGGCCGGAGCCGGTGCCGGCGTCGAGGACCGCGCCGTCCCGTGGGGCCACGGCCGCGAGGTCCCGGCAGATCCTGCGGAACAGCGGCCGGTTCAGCCGGGCCGCCCGGCGGTCGTACCGCTCACCGCTGCGGCCTTCGAAGTAGGACATGCGACAACCACTTCCTCTCGGGGTTTGACCTCCTCCCTCACTCTGCAAGTTAATGTGAACATGAAGTCAAGCACCGTTCCGGCCATGGGGATCGGCGAGCTGGCGGCCCGGTACGGCCTGGCCGCGCACGTGCTGCGCCACTGGGAGGCGGTGGGACTGCTCAGCCCCGCCCGGCAGCCCAACGGCCGCCGCCGCTACGGCCCCGAGGACGACGCCCGGGTCGCGCTGATCGTGCGGGCCAAGGAGACCGGGGCCTCGCTGGAGCAGATCCGCGACCTCGTGGCCGCCGGGGACGGGACGCGCAGGCGCGAGATCCTCGTGCGGCACCGGGACGCGCTCGCCCGCCGGATGGAGCGGCTCCGCTCGGAGCTGGAGGCGATCGAGCACGTGCTGGAGTGCCCGCACGAGGACGTCTTCGAGTGCCCGCAGTTCCAGCGCATGCTCACCGCCGGTCCCACCTGGGAGGCGTGCGACTCCGCCTGAGGGCCGCCGGCGACCGGGCCCGCCGCCCCGGCGGGACCGCGGAAGCGGGGTCTCAGGCGGCGAACGTGCGGCGGTAGGCCGACGGCGAGGTGCGCATCGCCCGGGTGAAGTGGTGGCGGAACGTCGCCGGGCTGTCGAAGCCGACCGCGGCGGCGATCTCCTCCACCGGGGCGGAGGTGGACTCCAGCAGAGGCAGGCTGGCCGCGATCCGCTGGGAGACCACCCAGCGGATCGGGCTGGTCCCGGTCCGCTCGGCGAAGCGCCTGAGGAAGGTGCGCTCCGACATGTGCGCCGCCTTCGCCAGGGCGGCGACCGTGATCGGCCCGGCGAGGTGCTCCAGGGCCCACGCCATCGCGGCGGCGACCGCGTCGTCGCCCTCCACCGGGGCCACGGCGGCCCGGACGAACTGCGCCTGGCCGCCGTCCCGGTGTGGCGGCACGACCAGCCGGCGGGCGACCGCGTTGGCCACCCCCGGCCCGTGGTCGGAGCGGACGAGGTGGATGAGCAGGTCGAGCCCGGCCGCGCTGCCCGCGCTGGTCAGCACGTCGCCGCCGTCCACGTAGAGCACGTCGGGGTCGACCCGGACGCGGGGGAAGCGCCGCTGCAGCAGCTCGGCGTACTTCCAGTGGGTGGTCGCCTCCCGCCCGTCCAGCAGCCCGGCCGCGGCCAGCGCGAACGCCCCCGAGCAGATCGACACCATCCGGGCGCCCCGCCCGTGCGCCGACCGCAGGGCCGCGACGAGCGCCCGCGGCACCTCGTCCCGCACGTCGGGCACACCCGGCACGATCACCGTGTCGGCTCCGGCCAGCACGTCGAGCCCGTGCTCGGCCCGCAGGCCGAACCCGCCCACCACCCGCAGCTCCACCCCCGGCGTCTCGGCGCAGACGGCCAGCTCGTACCAGGGCACGTCCAGCTCGGGCCGGGGGATGCCGAAGATCTCCACCACGCAGCCCAGCTCGAAGACCGACATCCCGTCGGCGGCGAGGACGGAGACCGTACGGCGGGCGGCCCGCCGCTCCGGTGCGGTGAGGAGGGGCGTCATGGCGGGATCTTAGCGACATGCGGCATTCACGCCGCTGTCGCGCGCGGCCGGGGAGCGGAAGGATCTGTTCCGACCGCCCCGGTCGCGGCCGGCCGCGACCGCGGGCACGCCACCGAGCACGAGCGAAAGGACGCCCGAGATGTCCGCCGTCACCGCGGTCCCCGCCGCAGGCAGCACCGCCGCCGTCGCCCACTTCACCGCCCGCCTGGCGTTCGAGACCGACGTGTCCGACGTCGCGGCCGACCTGGCCGCCGGGGTCCCCGGCATCGTCGTGGTCGACTCCCGCAGCCGGGAGAGCTGGGAGCAGGGGCACATCGCGGGAGCCGTCCACCTGCCCACCGCCGAGATCGCCGCCCGCGCGGCCGAGGTGGTCCCCCCGGGTGCGACCGTGGTGACCTACTGCTGGGGGCCGGGCTGCAACGGCGCCACCCGCGCCGCGCTGGAGTTCGCCCGGCTCGGCCACCCGGTCAAGGAGATGCTGGGCGGCTTCGAGTACTGGGCGCGGGAGGGTTTCCCGGTGGAGACGCCGGCCGGTGTCGCACGCCGTCCGGCCGACCCCCTGACCGCCCCGGTCTCCGGCGCCTCCTGCGCCTGCTGAGCCCCGGGCCGCCGGGAGCGGGGAGGGCGGTGCCTCCGGTGCCTCCGATGGCCCCCGTGGCTCCGGGCGGGCCCCGGTGCCCGGCGAGGCGGGGCGCCGGGCGGGGCACGTGAGAGCGGTCAGGACGGGACGGGGACCTGGACCGGTTCGAGCCCCTCGGGCTCCTTGCCGGGGTAGGCGCCGCCGAGCATGGTCGCCACCGTGTAGAGGTGCCAGGCCGTAGCGGGCTTCTTCACCACGGGGTCGGCGAAGAGCCTGCGCACCTCGTCCGGCTTGACGATGGGGGCCAGCAGGTCGAGGCGGGCCAGGACGTGGTCGCGGAGCACGGCGCTGAGCGCCTCGCCGGGGCTGGTCCGCCAGCTCCAGCCGCCGCCGGTCTTCGGCGCGGTCAGGACCTCGGGCCTGCGCTGCCACGGGTAGTACTTCCGGCCCGCGGCGAAGCGCCACGGCTTGCCCTCGATCGGCACGTGCCTCAGCTGCGGCGCGAACGCCGTGATCAGCTCGTGGATGACCTCCTCCGACAGGCGCCACCCCTGGTCCAGGCCCAGCGCGGCCCGGACCACCCGGTTGTCGAGGAACGGCCGGACCGGGTCGCCCCGGCGCAGCGAGCCCGCCCGGGCGCTGGCCTGCCAGCGCCCGACCTTGTACCAGACGTACATGTGGTCGAGCGCCTCCATGGCGTCCGGCCGGGCCTGCCACGGCTGCGCCAGCGCGCGGGCGTGCTCGTTGGCGGCGTCGGTGAAGAGCGCGGCGTCCTTGGCGAAGAAGGTCGTGTCGATCCGCTTGCGCAGGGCGGCGTCGCTCAGGTCGCTCTGAAGCAGCAGCAGGCTCCCGGCGCGCAGGGTCTCCCCGCTCTGCCCCGACATGGTGGGCTTGGCGCTGTAGGGCAGGTAGGTGACGATCGACTCGTAGGCCGAGGTCATGCCCTCGCAGGTGCGCAGAGTCTCGTAGGCCCGCGCCAGCGGGTGCTCCACCAGGACCGCGTCCTTCTTCTCGGCGCGGGCCGGCGGGATCACGGTGTGCCGGACGCCGAGCGCGCGGGCGATCCGCCCGGCGAGGATCACGTCCGGGTGCGTGTCGAGCCCGTTCGTCGTCGCCCGGAACGGCACCTTCGCGGCGTGCAGCAGGGCGGCCAGCACCCGGGTGTCCCGGCCGCCGGTCAGCGCCAGGTTCACCGGCTCGCCCGCCTCGCGCAGCGGCGCCACGGTCGCCAGCAGCGCGTCGGCCAGCTCCTCGATGAGCGCCCGCTTCCGCCTGCGGGAGGTGGGCGCGGGCGCGGCGGCCGGGAGCGGGTCCGCGGTGACCGTGCGCCGGCCGTCCCGGATGGTGACCGTCGCCGACGGGGGCAGCGCGGAGACCCCGGCGTACGGCGTCTCGTCGGAGACGAAGAAGCCCTGGCGGATCATCGTCTGCAGTGCGGGCACGTCCCAGGTGACCCGGTCGCCGCCGCAGGCGAGGTGGACCAGGAGCGCGCGGCTGCCGACCACGTGCAGCTCGGGGGTCTCGGCGTGGAAGACGGGGCAGACCCGGTTGATCGCGGTGGCGGCGGACAGCTCGCCGGGGGCCGCCCGGAAGACCGAGAAGCACCCGCCCACCCCCTCGGTGCGCAGGCGGGGGGCGTGCGCGAGGCACTCCACGTCACGCGGCTCGGCCAGGTGGCCGTTGACCCCGGTCACCCGGTCGGGCTCGGTGAACAGCAGCGTGGGCTGCCGGGAGTCGTCGGGCTCGTTGGTCCAGGCGAACAGGGAGACGCCGGGCCGGTGCCACTCACGGGCCCTGATGACCTCCGGGGGGACCGGGAAGGCGGCGTCGATCGCGTTCCTGACGGTGTGCAGCACCGCGTCGGGGACGCCCGCCGCGGGGTCCTTGGCCGCGAGTCCGAGATACACGCGCATGGCCCCGGATCATATGCGGTGTTTCCGGGCTTTCTCCGGGACGGGCCGGGGCCGGTGGGGGATCATGGACGCCATGAACGAGATGCTTTCGCGTGCGGCCGACCGCACGATCGGCGTGGTGCGGGGGATCGGGGACGACCGGTTCGGCCTGCCCACCCCCTGCACGGAGTACGACGTGCGGGCCCTGCTCGGCCACCTGTCCTGGGTGGCGGCGATGATGGCGGCGCTGGCCCGCAAGGAGCAGGTGCCGCCGCAGGACACCGAGCCCGCCGCCCTGGAGGGGCGGGTCCGCGACATGGTCGCCGCCTGGGCGGACCCGGCGGCGTTCGAGGGGGAGAGCCCGATGATGGGGCTGCCCATGACGGTGGTGTTCCAGATGGGCCTGGGCGACCTGGTCTTCCACGGCTGGGACCTGGCCCGCGCCACCGGGCAGGACTACGAGGTGGACACCGAGACCGCTGAGGCGACGCTCGCCTACATCGAGCAGATGGCGCCGATGGCGCGGCAGAACGGGGTCATCGGCGAGGAGGTCGCCGTGCCTGCCGACGCTCCGCCGTTCGAGCGGGCGCTCGGGCTCAGCGGGCGCGACCCCGCCTGGAAGCCCTGATCACACACCGGACACGGTTCGCGCTCGCTTGGGTCAAGCCACCGGCGCGGGCCGGCGGGGGGTCGTCGTAGGGGGTGACGCGCATCCCCCAGGAGGCGACATGAAGATGCGTCCACTCGCCCTCGCCCTCGCCGTACTCGCCCTGCTGCTCGCCGCCGCCTGCGGCGGCTCCTCGGAACAGAGCACCAGCCTGCCCATCGACGACCTCGGCCGGGCCGCCCCCTCCCCGGCGTCGCCCGGGGAGGGCGACGCGGAGGCCGAGCCCGCGCCGGCCGGCGCCCCCGAGCGGCGGGACACCGACCCCGGGCGGCTGTCCACCTTCGCCCTCGACGTGGACACCGCCTCGTACGGCTACGCCAAGCAGGCCCTCACCGAGGGCCGCCTGCCCGATCCCTCCCAGGTCAGGCCGGAGGAGTTCGTCAACTCCTTCCGGCAGGACTACGCCGAGCCCTCCGGCGACGGCTTCGCCGTGCACCTGGACGGGGCGCGCCTGCCGGGCGGCGGCACCGCGCTGGTCCGGGTCGGCCTGCAGACCCGCGGGGCCGACCCGGAGACGCGGCGCCCGGCGAACCTGACCTTCGTGGTGGACGTGTCCGGCTCGATGGGCGAGCCCGGCCGGCTCGACCTGGTCAAGGAGGCGCTGCACAAGCTCGTCGACCAGCTGGGACCGGGGGACCGGGTCGCGATCACGGCCTTCAGCAGCGAGGCCGAGACGCTCGTCCCCATGACCCCGGTGACCGACCGGGCCGCACTGCACGCCGCCGTCGACCGGCTGGCCGTACAGGAGTCGACGAACCTGGAGGCGGGGCTGGTCGCCGGGTACGGCGAGGCCGCCCGGTCGTTCCGGCCGATGGCCACCAACCGGGTCATCCTGCTCTCGGACGGCCTGGCCAACACCGGCGACACGACCTGGCAGGGCATCCTGGACCGGGTGAAGGAGTCCGCCGGACGGCGGATCACCCTGCTCTGCGTCGGCGTCGGCCGCGAGTACGGCGACGCGCTGATGGAGCAGCTCGCCGACAACGGCGACGGCGCCGCCGTCTACGTCGGCTCGGCCGGCGACGCGCACCGGGTCTTCGCCGAAAGGCTCGCCACGACCCTCGACCTGCGGGCCCGCGACGCCAAGGCCCAGGTCGCCTTCAATCCCGCGGTCGTGGAGTCCTACCGGCTCATCGGGTACGAGAACCGCGCGCTGGCGGCGGAGGACTTCCGCGACGACGCCAAGGACGGCGGCGAGATCGGACCGGGCCACTCGGTGACCGCCCTGTACCGGGTGACGCTGCGCGGCGGCGCCTCCGGGCAGCTCGCCGCGGCGACCGTGCGCTGGCAGGACCCGGACACCCGCGGGCCCGCCGAGACAAGCCGCTCGCTGGAGACCGGGGACCTGGCCGGCTCCCCGTGGGAGGGGCCGTCGCCCCGGTTCCAGGTGTCCGTGGTCGCGGCCTCGTTCGCCGAGTACCTGCGCAGCCGCGAGGAGACGGCCGGGATCGGGCTCCGGGAGCTCGGCGACCGCGCGGACCGCCTGGCGGAGACCACGGAGGACCCGATGGTCGGGGAGCTGGCCGGTCTGATCGACCGGGCCGCCGGGCTCGCCTGACCCCGCCCGCCGGGCTCCCCGGCCTCCTCGCGCGCCGACCTCCCCGGCGGGCTCGGCGGCGGGCCGGGCGGTGGATCCGGCGGCGCGGCCTCCGGGCCGGCACGGTCCCCCGGGTGCGGCGCACGCCCCGTCTCCGGGGACCGCACCCGCGCGGACGACGATTACGGAGTGCCGCGCGATGTCCTATACACTGGCGGGGTGCCGCCGGGGTGAACGCCCCGGACGCGCACTCCGCGGGGCTATGGCGCAGTTGGTAGCGCGCTTCCATGGCATGGAAGAGGTCTGGGGTTCGAATCCCCATAGCTCCACGCGGGGCCGTTCCCGAAACGGCCCGAAGAGGATTGACGAGATCCCGCCCGATCACTTCGACCGGGCGGGATCTCTTCGTTTCCCGGGCCGGTGCGGTCGTGGTCCCCGGGCCGGACTCCGGCGAGGGGGGTTCCACGATGTGGCCGACGCCCTGCCGCGCCGGGGCATGGCCGTGTTCGCCGTGGACGGGCCGGGACAGGGCGTGCTCGCGGCCATCACCACGGTCCACGCCGACTACCACCGGGTGGTCGGCCGGGCCGCGCCCGCCCGGAGGTCCTGCCGCTCAGGAGGGCGGGGACGCGCCGCCCGGGGTGTGGTGGTCGACCAGGCGGATGAGCAACCGTACGAGCTGGTCGCGTTCGGCCGGGGTCAGCGGTGCGAGCAGCTCGTCGTGGAGATCGTCCAGGACCTTGTCGAGCCGGCGCAGCTGCCGACGCGAGCTGACCGCCGCGGGACTGCTGTGCGACGACGGGGACGGCGGCGTCGTCGAGGTGAGCGAGGCGGGGCGGACCCGGTGGACGGAGGTCCGCAACGCCCTCGGTCCGATCACCCAGAGACTCTGGGCGACCTGCCCGCCGAGGACCTGGCCGTCGCCGGCCGCGTCCTGGGAACCGTCCTGGACAGGGCCGACGCCGCGCTGGCCGAAGCCTGAACCCTCGTCCCGGGCGGGGAGCCGCCTCGTGCCCGCGACCGACGTGCCCGACTCGGCGGTGGCGCGGTCGAGCACCGGCGCGCGGCGGTCATCGGCGCCGCCGGCGCGGCCGCCGTCCCGTCGTGCGGCTGGACCCTCCCACCGTGGGAGACCTCATGCTGTTCCCAGCGGTCGATCATGGAGACGCCGGGGGCGGGGACGGGGTGACCGTTCGCCGCACCGGCGTGGAGAGGGCGACGCATGACCATCGTGGAGGGCATCGAGGCCCGCGGCACGCACCACTGCGAGACGACGGCGCTGGGGGTGCTGCTGCGGCACGAGGGACTCGACCTGTCCGAGCCCATGCTGTTCGGGCTGGGATCGGGCCTGTCCTTCGTCTACTGGGACGGCAAGGGCATGGCGTTCCCCTTCCTGGGAGGCCGCGTCAAGCCTTTCGAGCTCACCAGGAACCTGGCCGCCAGGCTGGGGCTGACGTTGACGGTCGCGGAGACCGCCTCGGCGCGCAAGGCGTGGGAGAACGTGGCCGCCCCCATCGACGCCGGCCGGCCGGTCGGCCTCCAGCTCGACTGCTACCACCTGGACTATTTCACCTCCAAGGTGCACTTCGGCGGTCATATCGTCGCCATGTACGGCTACGACGAGCACGACGCCCACCTGGTGGACACCGGTCCGCAGGGAGGGGCGGTGCGCACCAGCCGGGCCGGCCTCGCCAGGGCGCGGGCCGAACGCGGCCCGATGACCGCCAGGAACCGGTCCTTCACCATCGCCCTGCCGGCTCACCCGGTCCGCTGGCAGGAGCGGATCGTCCCCGCCGTCAGGGACTGCGCCGAGGCCTTCCTGTCCCCTCCCATCGCGAACCTGGGCCACCGCGGCATCGAGAAAGCGGGCAGGCAGGTGCCCGGATGGCTGCTGCGCGCGGGCGAGCCGCAGCGGGACCTGCCGCAGGCCGCCCTCCTCATGGAGCGGGGAGGCACCGGCGGCGCCCTGTTCCGCGCCCTCTACCGCGACTTCCTCGAAGAGTGCACCCGGCTGGTCGACGACGGCCGCCTGCGCACCGGTCACCGGCTGTACGCCGAGGCCGCCGTCCTGTGGACGGACGTGGCCGCCCTGATCGCGGAAGCCGGGGAGAGCGGCGACGCGGGGCACCTGGAGCGGGCCGGGGCCGTCCTCCGCGATCTCGCGCGCATCGAGAGGGAGGCCATGCGGGTGCTGAGCCGATTGTAGCGCAGGAGAGGAGCCGGCCGTACGGGGACGGTCCGGGTCGCGGCGGCCCGCCGCGCGTCGTTCCGGGGTGCCCGGCGCCGGCGGCCGGCGGCGACCGCCCGGCCCGTGTCCCGCGGCCGCCGGATCCGGCCGGCGGGGGAGGTCACCCGGTGAGGGGGTGCTCCAGCCAGACGTTCGGCTCCACGTAGACGCCGAGATCCTGCTCGGGCGAGACCAGGACGGGGGCGATGCCTCCCTCGACGAGGTTGGCCCCGGGGGCGAGCGGTGCGCCGGTCCACCGGCGCCACTGCTCCAGCGTCCCCGTGATGGTCATGGCGAACGGGGCGATCTTCACGAATCGCGCGCCCAGCCGTTCGTGGGTGCGCAACCACGGGTCCTCGGGGAGCCCGTCGGCGCGACGCCGTGCGACGTACTCCTCCATCGTCAGCGTGGGATGACGCACCTTGCCCGTCGGGCGTACGGGGACCACCAGCCTGCTCAGCCCCCGGTCGCGGGCGCGGGCCCGCAGCCCTTCCAGCGCCTGAGAGGCGATGCCCCGGCCGCGCAGGTGCCCGGCGACCTGGACGTCCAGCGCGACCAGTGCGGTCGGCGGCCGGCCGTCGAGGGCGTCCTCCGCCGCCCAGAGGATGGCACCGTCCCATCCGTGGTCGGGCAGCTCCGTCCGCTCGGGCGTCGGGAAGGCCACCGGTACGCCGACCGCCCGGGCCACGGGGACGTCGCCGTCGAGCACCACCAGGAAGTAGTCCGGCCACCGCTCGGCCAGCCGCCTCGCCCTGGTCAGGGTGGCGACGGGGTCGTGCTGCATGAACTCGGCGCCGATGTCACCGAGTTCCAGAGCGGGCCCGAGGAGGTCCGGCCGTGTGGCGAGACTTTCGACGGGCATCCGGGCCACCTCCGCAAGGTCGTCGGAACATGATCACCGCTGTTGCGGAAACGATCTTACGGGAATCCGGTCCGCGCGGGCGGCCGCTGCCCGCCGTTGCTCCCGGCCCGCTGACGGGCAGGGAGCGACGGCGGGGGCGGATCGGCGAGGCGCGGTCACTCGGGGAAGGTGGCGTCTCTCGGGCCTCCGTAGACGGGGTTCCTGTCGTGGCGCTCCTCCGAGACGAGCAGGCGGATCACGCCCTCGTCGTTCTCCTCCGCCTCCCAGACGGTCCAGTGGTCGCCGACGGGCTCGTCCTGGACGCGCTGCACGCCGTACCCTCCGGGGTTGCCCGGTGGGACGGAGATGACCGCGAAGAGGACCTTCCTGCCGCGCCTCCGCAGCTCCGGCAGGACCTCGCCGACGGTCTTCTCGTCCACGCGGAACCCCTCGAGCGAGCCGCCCTCGAAGGTCGCCACCTGGAACTCCGGCTTCAGCACCTTCGGCTCGGGAGCGGGAACGGGCTCGCAGGGGGCCACCGGGCCCTCCATGAGGTAGGTGGTGGTGCTGCCGCCCTCCCCGCTCGGATGGGCGCTGACGGTCCAGACGAAGGTCTGGCCCGGCCGGAACAACCTGGTGTCGATCCGCATCCTCCAGCCCCACTCCTCCCCGGGGATGCCCTCCGGGACGCTGTACAGGCCCTTGGGGATGTCCAGCACGTGCCTGCCCCGCGGTTCGCGGCACATCTTCCCGTAGGGGACGCGGTCGACGATCGCGGGGACGCCGAGCTCCCTCAGCCTCCTCTCCAGCCCCGCGGCGTCGCTGAAGTCACGGACGTAGATGGTCACCGCCCCGTCGGGGGACCGGGTGACGGCGTAGGAGCTCGGCAGGCCGGGGCCGCTCTCCAGCAGGCTCGGGCCCACCACGGCGCCCGCGGCGAGCACGACCGCGGCCGCCAGCCCCAGGAGGGGCCGCCGGTAGGCGCGTGTGCGGGTTCCCGCCGGCGCGGCCGGCGGCTCCTCCGACGTGACGGCGGCCAGCAGCGCCCGGGCCCCCGCGCCGGCCGGGTCGCCTCCCCGGCTTCCGGGGGCGACCCTGGCCAGCGACCCCATCGCGGCGATCTCGTCGATGTCCTTCACAGCGACCTCCCCGCCGGGACGAACCGGCTCGTCGACGTGTGGTGGACGCCCGCCTCGGCGAGCGCCCGGGAAAAGCGCCTGCGGGCGCGGTGGAGCCTGATGCGCACGGCGTTGCGCGACACTCCGAGCACCGCCGCGATCTCGTGGCGGTCCAGCCCCTCCCAGGCGAGCAGCGACAGCAGCTCGCGGTCGTCGTCGGACAGGGCCCGGAACGCCTGGCCGATCGCCGCCAGCTCGGCCCCGCCGTCCGGGGAGCCCCCGTACAGGTCCGTCATCTCGGCGTCGAGCTCGACCGTCCGCGCCCGCCGGCGGTTGTCGCTGCGGTGGTGGTTGGCCAGCACCTTGCGTGCCACGCCGTACAACCACGGCAGGGCCTGCGCCCCCTCCGGCAGCTCGTCGACCCGGCGCCAGGCGACCGTGAAGGTCTCCGCCACCACGTCGGCCGCGTCCTGCGGCGAGTCGCAGCGGCGCGCGGCGTACGCGGTGATCCGGCCATAGGCGTGTTCGTAGACGGCCTCGAATCTGGCCAGCCGCTCGTCATCCACGGGCGGTTCCCATCACAGATCTCCTCGTCGGCGTACTTGAGTGGACGATTCCGTCTATGTGCGCCGACGGCCCATCATTTCCGGCCGTCAGGAGATCGTTCCGCGCACCGCCGAATGCGGCGGACGGGCGGGGCGGGACTAGGACCCCCGCAGAGCGGTGTCGAGGAGCGAGTCCAGCGCCTGCCGGGAGGCCTGCAGCCGGGTGATCGCCTCGCTGATGCGGGCGCGCTCCCGCCGCAGGCCGTCGATCATGGCCGGGCAGCCCGACGGCACCGCCTCTCCGTCCTCCTCGTGGACGCAGTGCAGGAGCCGGGCGATGACCGCGGTGGGAAGTCCCGCGGCGAGCAGGGCGCGGATGCGGTTCACCGCCTCGACGTCCGCCTCGGTGTACTCCCGGTACCCGTTGCCCAGCCGTACCGGCCTGAGCAGGCCCTGCTCCTCGTAGTAGCGCAGCAACCGTCTGCTCACCCCGGTCTCCCGGGCCAGGTCGCCGATGCGCATGCGGCTCCTTCCGGCTTGACCTTCACATGGATGTGACGCCTTAGCTTCCCCAGTGTCACCGATCAAGGGAAGCGAAGGAGACAGCGATGCCCGGAGCAGTGGTCATCGGGGTGGGACCGGGGATCGGGCGGGCGGTGGCCCGCCGGTTCGCCCGGGAGGGGTTGCCGATCGGCCTGATCGCACGGAGCGACCGGTCGCTGCGGCTCACGGCGGAGGCCCTCGCCCCCAGCGGCGTCCCGGTGGTCACCGCGGCGGCCGACAGCACCGACGAGCAGGCGCTGCGCGCGGCTCTCGACACGATCGCCCGCGGACTCGGCGAGCCGGACGTCGTCGTCTACAACGCGGCGGTCATCCAGGCCGACGCCCTGGGGGAGCTGCCGGCACGCGGTCACCTGGACGCCTGGGCGGTCAACGTGGTCGGCGCTCTCACCGCCGCCGCGCACGTCGTCCCCGGGATGGCGGCCCGTGGCGGCGGGACGTTCCTCATCACCGGAGGCATGCCCGAGCCGAAGCCCGGCTACCTGAGCCTCTCGCTGGGCAAGGCCGGGGTCCGCACCCTGGTCGCGCTCCTCGACGAGCAGTACGGGCCCTTCGGGGTGCACGTGGCGAGCGTCACCGTGGCCGGTCCGGTCGCCCCCGGAACGGACTTCGACCCCGACGACATCGCCGAGCACTACTGGCGGCTGTACTCGCAGCAGCGGCCCGGGTGGGAGCGGGAGGTCGTCCACGCGGGAGCCGCGGGCCCGGGCTGAGCGGCGCCGCCGTCCCGGACCGCGCCACCGCTCCGGCGCGGTCCCGGGCGGATCCGGCCGCCAGGAGGAGCGCCGCGCACCCGGTTTCTGTCGGATCGGTCCGCTACGTTCCCGGTTCATGATCGAACGTTCACCCGACGGCGGAGCCGTGTGGGAACAACACAGCAGGGTGCGGGTGGTGCCGCCCGTCCAGCCCCGCAAGCTGGCGAAGGTCCCCTTCGTCGAGTTGGCGGACGGCAGGCTGCAGGGCGTGGTGTCGAGCGGCTCGGACATCGGCCGGGTCTACGTCTCCTCGATCGCCTCCGGCACGCACGCCTACAACTGCAGCACCAACAACAACCGCCCGTGCGGCGGCCTGTACGGCAGCCCCTGCAAGCACCTGCGCGCCCTGGCCGCCGAGGCCGTCCTGCAGTACGGCCTCGACCGGGTGGCCCGCTACCTGCGGGCCGACGTCCCCGAGGGCGCCGACCTGGTCGACTGCCTGGACGGGTCCCACGAGCCGGCCCCCGCCGCCATGGTGTTCAGCCGCTTCCTGCGCCACCTGGCCTACCTGGAGGTCCCCGACACCACCGTGCCGATCCCCGAGCTGCACTGGTTCCCGGCCGCGGGGGTGAGGCGCTGATGCTCGCCGCACAGCTGGCCGCGCTGCCGGACGGAGACCCGGAGGGCGTGCAGGAGGCGCTCGCCCTGGTGAACGGCCTCGACGACGCCCTGGTGCACGGCCTCGCCCGGCTCTCCGCGGAGCGCGCCGAGGCGCCGGCCGCCCTGGCCGCGGCCCTCGCGGGCACCCCCCTCGGCGAGCGGCTGGCGGAGTCCTCCGAGAAGGTCGCCTCCGGTTCCGTCGCCGACGAGCACCTGACGGCCCTGGCCGGCGGCCGGGCCGCGCTGCTCGGCGCCGTGCACGACGCCCTGCTCGCGGACCTGGACGCCGCGCTGGGACGGGAGCGCGCCCCCTGGCAGGCCGCGCCGGAGCCCGAGGCGGACGGGGCCGCCCACCTGCTCGGCGGCGCCCGGTCCTGGCTGCGCGAGCTGGCCATCACCGGTTGGCGCGGCGTCGACCACGACCTCGTCACCGCCGCGGACCAGATCACCGAGGCGCTGCTGGCCGTACCGGGGCGGCGCAGGCTCGCGGTGCTGCTGGACGGCCTGGCGGCCGAACTGCGCGCCTGCTGCCCGGCCGGTACGGCCGAGCGCCTGCCGGTGCGACGCTGGGCCGATCTGTGGACGCGGGCCCTGCTGCTGGCGCAGGACGGCGCCCCGCCCGGCGCCGGCGAGCCGGTCGGCACGGTGTCGGGGCGGCTGCTGATCCTCGGCGCCGACGTGCACGAGCACGCCACCGCCGTCCAGGTGCAGGTCCACGCCGTCCTGGAGCCCGCCGACGGCGGCCGGGCCCGGCTGGTGCGGGCCTCCGCCGCCGCCGCCAAGGTGGACACCATCACCGGTCCCGCGCTGTGGAAGCTGCTGCACCGCCACCGCGTGCTGCTGGGCGCGCTGACGGACCGCCGTGCGGTGGACGTCACGGACCTGCCCCTGCTCGGCGGCGGCGACCTGGTCTGGCACGACGACCGGGCCGTGCTGGGCAAGCCCGCCGACCCGTTCACCACGGCCCGGCTGCTGCTCGACGGCGCGCTCGCCCCCGCGGAGCCGCCCCTGGACCGCCACCCGGTGCGCATCGCCGAGCCCGTGCTGGTGGAGGGCTACACCGTCACCGCGGACGGCTCGTTCGACCTGGACGGCACCGTGCTGGCCGTGGACACCGAGCGGCTGCCCTCCTGCGGCCCCCTCACCCCGGAGCTGGTGGCGGGCTCGACGGCGTGCGTCGGACTGGTCCGCTGGGACGGCGGCCGCTGGCTGCTGCAACCGCTCGCCGTGCAGGCGAAGGTCAAGAGGCAGACGACCGCGATCACCACCGGTGACTGGGCGTTGGGCCCCACCGACCCCAAGGTGGTCAAGGCCGAGGCCAGGGCGGGGGACGCCGTGGCCGTGCTGCGCGAGCGGGCCGGGCGGTTGCTGCGACGATGAGCGACGACATCCTCACGGGCGCCGCCGGCGCTCCCGCAGACGTCCCCGCGGGCGCCCCCGCCGGGAACGGCGCCGCTCCGGAGCGCACGGACGGCGCGGCGGCCGCGGCGCGCAACCGGCGCCAGGTGCTCTACTGGCGGCTGCTCGCCCGCCTCTTCGACCACGACGAGCAGCCCGCGCTGGAGACCGCGGCCATGGCGGTCGTCGGCGACCTCGGCCTGCCCGGGGCGCTGCTCGACCCCTCGGTCTCGGTCGACACGCTGGTGCAGCGCTTCCCCGAGCTCGCCGCCGACTTCGCGAACCTGCTCGCACCCGCCGGGCGGGACGGGCGGCCCGCGGAGCACCTGCCGGATGACGAGGTGCGCAGCGCCGCCCTGGTCTCGAAGCTGCTGCTCAACGTCTTCGCCACCGGGACGGGGGACGTCACCGCCGCGCGGCTCGCGGCCTGGCAGCAGGACGCCGGCTGGTTCAGGCGGGCCCTGTGCGCCGGCGGCGGGGCGGGCACCGGCCCCGGTGAGGGGGCGGGCGGCGCCTCCGGCCCGGAGGACGGCCCCGGCGCGGACGGCCCGGGAGCGGGCACGGCGGCGGGCGGTTCCGGCACGGGCACGGCGGCGGGCGGCGGACCCCGGGCGGGGTACGGCCCCGGCCCGGGCGTGGGCGCCGACCTCGACGGCCAGCTGGCCGCGGTGCTGGCCGGCCTGGAGGCCGACCTGGTCAGCCGGATGCGGCTGCGCGAGGTCCTGGCGGATCCCGCGCTGGCGCGGCGGCTCACGCCCAGCATGTCGCTCGTCGAGCAGCTGCTGCGCGACAAGGCGAACCTGTCGGGGACGGCGCTGGCCAACGCCAAGGCGCTGATCCGCAGGTTCGTCGACGAGGTCGCCGAGGTGCTGCGCACCCAGGTCGCCAAGGCCTCCGCGGGCGTCATCGACCGGTCGGTCCCGCCCAAGCGGGTCTTCCGCAACCTCGACGTCGAGCGGACCATCTGGAAGAACCTCGTCAACTACAACCCCGAGGACCAGCGGCTCTACGTCGACCGGCTCTACTACCGGCGCACCGCCAGGCGGATCACGCCGGCCCGGCTGATCGTGGTCGTCGACCAGTCCGGCTCCATGGTCGACGCCATGGTGAACTGCACCATCCTGGCGTCGATCTTCGCCGGGCTGCCCAAGGTCGACGTGCACCTGGTCGCCTACGACACCCGCGCCCTCGACCTCACCCCGTGGGTGCACGACCCGTTCGAGGTGCTGCTCCGCACGCGGCTGGGCGGAGGCACCGACGGCACGGCCGCCCTGGCCCTCACCCGGCCCAAGATCGCCGACCCGCGCAACACCGTGGTCGTGTGGATCTCGGACTTCTACGAGTGGGACTGCGACGCCGTCTACGCCGGACTGGAGTCCCTGCACCGCTCCGGCGTCCGGGTCATCCCCGTGGGCTCGGTCAGCGGCGGCGGCCAGGAGAGCGTCAACCCGTGGTTCCGGCAGAAGCTCAAGGACCTCGGCACACCGGTCCTGTCCGGCCACATCCGCAAGCTCGTCACCGAACTGAAGAACTTCCTCGCCTAGGAGTGATCCCCCTTGACCGCCAATGAGATGCTGCGCGCCCCCGCCGAGGTGAAGTACGCCGAGGAGCTCGACTGGCTGGAGTCGGTCGACGACGGTCCCAAGCCGTTCTCCTGGCGGCTCAGCCCCCGGATGGTCCGGCTGTTCATCCTCGGATCCGAGCGCTCCGACGGCCTGGACCGCGAGATCCCGCAGAAGTGGTTCGGCGACCGGAGCTTCGTCGAGCGCAGCATCGTGACGCTCGCCTCCGACCGCGGCCTGCTGCTGATCGGCGACCCCGGGACCGGCAAGAGCTGGCTGGCGGAGCTGCTGGCGGCCGCCGTCTGCCGCAACTCCACCCTGGTCGTGCAGGGTACGGCCGGCACGACCGAGGACCACATCAAGTACTCGTGGAACGTCTCCATGGTGATCGCCAAGGGGCAGTCCCGCGAGT
Organism: Planomonospora alba; assembly: GCF_039534085.1. Taxonomy (NCBI): domain Bacteria; kingdom Bacillati; phylum Actinomycetota; class Actinomycetes; order Streptosporangiales; family Streptosporangiaceae; genus Planomonospora; species Planomonospora alba. Next base: position 5,559 of record NZ_BAAAUT010000032.1, on the reverse strand, counting down.
CGATGATCCCCTCGCCGATCATGACGGCGATGGAGCGGGGCATGATCGGCCGATTCGAGGAGCTGACCCGCTCGACCAGCGACGTGCAGGACGCCCTGATCTCGATCCTGTCCGAGAAGTACGTCTCCATCCCCGAGCTCGACACCGACAACACCGTCTTCGCCAAGCCCGGCTTCTCGATCATCGCCACGGCCAACAGCCGCGACCGCGGCGTGAACGACCTGTCCTCGGCGCTGAAGCGGCGCTTCAACTTCGTCCGCATCCCGGTGGTGACCAGCAGGACCGCCGAGGCGGAGATCGTCCGCTTCCGCACCACGGAGCTGCTGCGCCGGCACCGCATCGAGCTGGACGTGCCGCCCACGCTCCTGGACATCCTGCTGCAGAGCTTCGCCGACCTGCGGGCCGCGACGGCCTCGGCGGCGAGCGAGGACGAGAAGCTGGAGTCGGCGCTGTCGACGGCCGAGCAGATCGGCGTCCTGGAGGACGCCATCCTGCACAGCCACTTCTTCGGCGACCGCACGCTGCGCGCCGAGACGCTCGCCGGCGCGCTGGTCGGCTCGCTGGCCCGGCGCGCCCCCGAGGACCTGGCCATCCTCAACAAGTACTGGCACGGCGTCGTCGAGCCGCGCAGCAAGCAGGACGGCGGCGAGTGGACGGGCTTCCTCGAGGGCGGCCGCCAGGCGATCTCCACGCTGTCATGAGCACCTTCGACGCACTGAGAGAGCAGCTCCTCTCCGCCGCCGAGGCCTTCTCCGGCGGCGGGGAGGCCCTGTCCGGCATCCTGTCCGGCATGGTCGACGACGTCGACCGGATGCTCCGCGAGGAGCTGGAGATCTTCCCGGTCTGCCACCACTCGCCGGCCTCCGCACTCGCCATGACCCGGCGGCTGCGCGCCAAACGGCCCAAGGTCGTCTACCTGGAGCTCTGCGAGGACCTGCGGCCGCTCCTGGACGAGCTGCGCAACTGCCGCCTGCCGGTGGCGCTGCAGGCCTACGCCACCGACCTCGACGGCTTCCCGCCCGGCTCCGGCCCGCTCAGCGTCGTGGCGCCCGTCACCGAGGCGTCGGCGGAGTACCAGGCCATCGCCTACGCGCTCGACACCCCCGGCGTGGAGCTGGTCCTGGTCGACCGCTCGGTGGACCACGTCTTCCAGTGGCTGCCCCGGGAGGCGGACGGCACGCCCGTCCCCGCCCCGCCCGCCGGGACCGCCGGCGACGACGGCGGGCACGGGGAGGAGGCGGCCCTGCACGGCGGAGCGGTGGGCGTAGAGATCGGCGACCTGCGGCCCGGCTTCGCCGAGCTGGAGGAGCACCTGCTCCACCACGGCAAGGTCCGGCACTGGTCCGAGTGGTGGGACCAGTACGTCGAGCAGCCGCTGACCGGCGCCGACCACGACACCTACCGGCAGGCCATGGCGCTGATCGGCAGCCTGTTCCGGCGGCTGCGCCCCTCCGACACGGGCCGCCTGGCCCGCGACGAGGAGCGCGAGCGCTACATGTGGACCCGGATCCGCGAGCACCTCGCCGCCTCGGGCGCCGACCCCGCCGAGTGCGTGTACGTGTGCGGCGCCTTCCACGCCGTCAGCAGGGTCGCCGAGTCCGGCCTGGCGTCCGGCGCGCCGCCCTACACGATCACCCCCCGGACGGCCACCCGCTGGCTGTACGGGCTCATCCCCTCCAGCCACTCGGCCATCGAGGCCCAGTTCGGCCTGGCCCAGGGGTCGGTGTCGATCGCCGCGGCGACCTGGGCCAAGGCGGTCGCCCGCGACGGGCTCACGCCGTACCGGCTGGCCGGGGGGCAGGGCGGCGGGAGCCGGTCGAAGGCGGCCAAGGGCGCGAAGGCCGCCGGGGGCGCCGCCGCGCCGCCCGCCCCGCCGGGCCCGGCCGCCGACCGGCTGACGGGGTTCCTGGCCGCCGCGCCCGCGCCGGACGGCCTCGACGAGGACGAGCTGCGCGGGTGGTGCGTCGACATCGTGCGGCTGGCCCGCCGCAACGGCTACCTCGCCAGCACGGCCGACGCCATCGCGGTGTTCGAGACGTCGATCCTGCTGGCCGGTCTGCGCGGCCGGGCCAGGCCGACGCCGTACGACTTCGCCGACGCCGCGGTCACCTGCATCGAGAAGGACGTCGTCCCGGGCCGCCGGGACGTCCGCCGCCTCTGCGAGATCCTGCTGGGCGGCGACCGGATCGGCCAGGTCGGCTACCACTCGCTGCCCCCGCTGGCCCGTGACGTCCACGACCGGCTGGAACCGCTCGGAGTGGACCTGACCAGGCGGACCCAGCAGCGGGTCCTGCTCGACCTGCGCTCGGACCCGGAGCTGGAGCCCTGCTCGGACCTGCTGTGGCGGCTGCGCTACCTGCTGCCCGACGACGCGGTCCGGCCCGTCATGGGCGCGCGCCGGCTCGGCGAGCGGCCGATCCAGGAGAGCTGGGACCTGGCGATCGGCCGCCACCAGCGCTCGATCATCGAGCTGGGCTACGAGGGCGTCACCGTCGAGCAGGTGCTGGAGCAGCGGCTCCGCCGGAAGGTGTGGGAGCCGCGGGCCACCGCGGGGACCGCGCTGGAGGCGGTGGAGGACGCCCTCCTCTACCTCGGCGGCCGCCGCCTCGCCGACGAGCTCGGCGCCCGCGCGGTGGAGCTGCTGGCCGCCGAGCGCACCGTCGACGACGCGCCCGAGGTGCTGCGCCGGATCCGGCGGCTGCTGGCGCACCACAGGGCCATCGGACCGGAGCTGCCGGCCTGGTGCGAGGCGTTCGTCACCACCGGGTACGCGCACTACTGCACGCTGCTGCCGACCGCCTTCACCGACGACGGCACCGGCGTCCGCCAGGTCGGCGCCATGCTCGGCTTCCTGTTCTCCATGGAGGGCCTGGCGCTCGCGCTGGGCTGCGACCGGGCCCAGCTGGAGCTGGCCGTACGGCAGTCGCACCCGCAGGCGCCGGAGAAGACGGCCCTGCTGTGGGCGGCGCAGACGCAGCTGGGCCTGCTGCCGCGCGAGGAGCTGCGCGCCCGCTGCGACGGGCTGCTGGACAACCCGCTCGTCGTGCCGTCCTTCCCGCTCTACCTGAGCGGGTTCGTCCAGGCGCTGGAGTCCGTCCCGGCGCTGGCGCCGTTCGTGGTCGAGGTGCTGTCGAAGGCATTCGCTCGGTTGCCCGACTCCGTCCTGCTGCCGTGGCTGCCGACGCTGATCACGACGCTGCGCCGGCACGCGGCGGAGCTGGTGCCCGTGCTCGTGCGGGAGGCGGGGCGGACCTTCCCCGGCGGCCTGGCCGAGCTGGACGGGTGGACTCCGCCGTGGGAGCGGCCGGCCGTTCCGGCCCGGGCGTCCCGGGCGGCGCCCGCGCCGGGCGGGCCGGTCGCCCGGCTGCTGGCCCGGCACCCGCAGGCGTGCGATGCCGTGGCGGGACTGCTCGGCTGCGCGGGGGAGTGGCGCGCGGACGGGGAGCCGGCCCCGCGGGACGCGCGGGTGCGGGAGCTGATCGCCCGCCACCCGGAGGCGGCCGGCGCGGTCGCGGCGCTGCTCGGCGGCTGAGCCCCGGCCCGGGGGAGCGGCGGTGACCACGGCCCGGACGCGGCCCGGACGCGGCCCGGACGCGGCGCGGTCACACGTCGGCCGCGGCCGGGCCCGGGCCGGCGCGCGGTGGGAGCCGCGCGTCCGGTCCGGGCCCGGGTGCGGGGGTCAGACCCGGCCGGTCCGGGCGTCCCGGGCGGTCTCGCCGCTCTCGCCCGGCCCGGTGGGTCCGGTGGACTCGGGGGGCTCGGTGGGCTCGGTGGGCTCGGTGGGCTCGGTGGCCGCCCCGTCCAGGACCTTGGGCACCCCGCGCAGGGCGAACAGCGCGGCCACCGCGAGGACGGCGAGGATGCCCGCCCCGGTGAGCACGGTCGCCTGCAGCCCGTCCACGAACGCCCGGCGGGCCGAGGCGGCGACGGTCCCGGCGAGCTCCTCCGGCAGCGCGGCGGCGGCGGCGAGCGCGCCGCCGAGGGTGTCGCGGACCTGCTCGGCGGCCGCGGCGGGCAGCCCGGCCGGCAGGTCGAGCGCGGTCCGGTAGGCGGTGTTCAGCACGGTGCCCAGGACGGCGATGCCCAGGGCGCCGCCCATCTCGCCCGCCGTCTCGGAGATCGCCGCGGCGGCTCCGGCGCGCTCCCTGGGCGCGGTGGCGATGATGGTGTCGTTGACGACGGCGAAGGTGAGCCCGATGCCCGCGCTCGTGACGATCATGGCCGCGAGCAGGTACGGGTAGGCCAGTTCGAGGCCCATCCGGCTGTAGAGCGCGAAGCCCGCCGCGGCCAGGCCCAGGCCCGCCGCCACGGTCCCGTTGCGGCCCAGCCGGGCCACCAGCGCCCCCGCGGCGGACCCGCCGATGGCCGCGCCCAGGCCGCCCGGCAGCCCCGCCAGGCCCGCGACCAGCGGTGACCAGCCCAGGACGAGCTGGAAGTACTGCGCGAAGACCAGCGACATGGTGATCATCGCGAACATCGCGATGAGCGCGGAGCCGACCGAGGCGGAGAACGCCCGGTTCCGGAAGAGCCGCACGTCGATGAGGGGCTCGGCCAGCCGCGTCTGCCGGTGGACGAACACGGCCAGCGCGGCGACGCCGACCACCGCGGCGGCGATCACCGGGACCCGGCCGGCGCCGCCGTGGGCGGCCTCCTTCATCGCGTAGATGATCCCGATCACACCGGCGACGGAGAGCGGCACGCTGGGCAGGTCGAGCCGGCCGGGGGCGGGGTTGCGCGACTCGGGCAGCACGGCCAGGCCCACCCCGATGATCACCGCGACCACCGGGACGTTGATCAGGAAGACCGAGCCCCAGAAGAACTCGTTCAGCAGCGCGCCGCCGACCAGCGGGCCCAGGGCGAAGCCCGCCGCGCCGATGCTGCTCCAGACGCCCACCGCGGTGGTCCGCTCCACCGGGTCGGTGAAGACGTTGCGGATGAGCGAGAGCGTCGACGGCATGATGGTGGCGCCCGCCACGCCGAGCAGCGCCCGGGCGGCGATGAGCAGCTCGGCGCTGGGCGCGTAGGCGGTCAGCAGGGAGGCGGCGCCGAACGCGGCCGAGCCGATCAGCAGCAGCCGCCTGCGCCCGATCCGGTCGCCCACGTTGCCCATGGTCACCAGCAGGCCGGCCAGTGCGAAGCCGTAGACGTCGGCGATCCAGAGCTGCTGCGGCGCCGACGGGTCCAGGTCCTCGACCAGCTTGGGCACGGCCAGGTGCAGCACGGTCAGGTCCACGGAGAGCATCAGCATGGCCAGGCACGCGATGACCAGCGTGCCCCACTTGCGGGAGTCGTTCCTCATGCCCGTCAGCGTCGCGGCCGGCGCTGACGGGCCGCCTACCGCGGGCTGACGGCCGCCTAACGGCCGCTGACGGGCCCGGTGCGCGGGTGACCGCCGGTCCTCCCGCGCACCGGTCACCTGCCGAGCGCCGACAGGTGCTCGGCGATGACGGTCAGCGATCTCGTGGCGGGCGCGGGCGCCGTCCTGCGGCGCACGGCCTCGGCCCCCCGCGCGTGGGCGGCGTCGTAGGCGGCGGCGCCGATCCGGGCGCGGCAGCGGGC